>CAMYJG010000024.1 GCA_947258695.1 uncultured Ectothiorhodospiraceae bacterium
TATTTATTCAATATTCCAGTTACCAATATCATCATCACTAGGCTGACCATCAGGCCCTAAAGAATAAAGATCGAGATCAGTGTGGGTACCTGGAAAGAGATATAAATAGTCTTGTCCCCAGGGATCTTTATTGAGTTTTTTAATATAACCGCCTTTCTTATAATTTCGCGGTTGTGGTGAACCCGAAGGTTTAGATACTAATGCTTCCAGTCCCTGATCGGTACTGGGATATTGATAATTATCCAGCTTATAAATATTCAAAGCGCTTTCTAACGCAGTAATATCATGTTTTGCTTTTTCAATCCTGGCCTGCTCGGGACGACTCATTATTTTTGGCACAACGGCTGCAGCTAAAATACCCAGGATGACAACGACCACCATAATCTCAATTAAAGTGAAACCGCCCTGATTCCGCAGCTGACTATTCATTTTCATTCAAACACTTCCTGTATACGTTTTGACATGCCGGCAAGTCTACCACAACCATGTGAATTCAATACCAATATTACGTGTTTCACTTCTCGGTTCTAACGCTCCATCAAAAAATCCGTCTAAATCACAATCCACCAGGTTGCCGTTTCTTGTCAGGGAAATAATATTACTCTTACCAATATCAATCATTTCATAATACGGCGTAACCGTAACGACATGTTTGGTGGTTTTGATTTTCACCGGCAATGAAATACGTGCACCCGACTCATTGCCTAAATTAACCTGGCCATCATCGTAACCACAGAATCCTAAAAAATCGATATCCATTTTGGCATTCATCATTTTTGTATAACGAAAATCATAACCCACGCTTACCGTATCTGAGGCACGAAAATCAGCCGCATAACCGGCCAACCAATAAAACCATCTATAGTGTTCCAATAACCCCGCAACCGCTCTGCCCGTGTTATCGCGCCCATTTTGAATATGGCGGTACCAGTAGCGATAACCCATTCCCAGGTAGGGTTCATGTTTGCCGGCTAACTTTGTACCAATTTTAATATTTCCGTCAAAAATTATTGCTATTGAATCTGTTTTAACCGGCACTCCATCCTGAGTCTGACCATCGTAGTTAATCCGGTTCCCATGTAAAGTAGTCTCCAGTTCGGTAAAAAAAGTGGCATGGTATTGTTTACGTTTAAAAATAATACCAGGTATCAGCCCAGTCTCAGCATCAAGAAAAACATTATCATCACTTTCATCAATATTATAAGTATTTGTACCATCACCATATTCTGTATATTCAAAATTCAGTAAACCTATCCCTAACTGGTATTCAGCTGGCTCTGCGACAACACCAGAAAATGCCAACAACCCTACCAAACCCGCTACGAGCTGTAAGAATTGCTTCTGTACCCCATTGTTATATTCTAATGTCATATTCAACTCTATTATACTGACCGACAGTGAGTATCAACGGCCTTGGTAAAAAACTCAATAGTCATCCATCACAAGATGAATTTTTCGCGCTATACTCAATGACCAGATAAATCACAATAGATTACTTATTATTAAGATGAAATTATTTTTAAAACTATTTCTTTCACTCTTTATCCTTTTAATTATCATTGTTATTGCTTTTGCCGTTACCTTTGATGCAAATGATTATAAAAAAGATATTATCAGTTTAGTGAAAGATAAAACGGGTCGGGACTTATCTATTCCGGGTGATATTTCTCTCTCACTATTTCCCTGGATTGGTATTGACCTGGGAGCCATTCAAGTCAGTAATGCAAAAGGCTTCGAAAAAAAGCCCTTTGCTAAAATGAAGCACCTTCAGGTACGGGCAAAGTTGTGGCCTTTAATTCAACAAAAACTCGAAGCCGATACGATTGTTATCGAAGGACTTACTCTAAACCTGGCGAAAAATAAACAAGGCATCACAAACTGGGATGATTTAACGAAAACTACCTCAGCACAAAAAAAACCAGTACAAGTAAAAACCAAAGAAAAAGAAAAAGAAAAACAAAAAGAAAAAGTCAGCCCACAAAATATACTCGCGGCGATTGCCTTAAATGGAATCAAAATTGAAAACGCCCAATTCAATTGGCATGACCAGCAACAAAAACAAAACATTAATATCAAAGATATTCAACTAAGCCTCGGTAAATTACGCCCAGAGACTAAAATACCTTTTGCTCTGCAATTTACTCTTGAGGAAAAATCTGTCACGGCAAGCGTCAACTTTACAAATGAGATTGAAATATCATCCAAGCTAGATCAATTTTCTTTTCACGACAGCAACTTAAGTTCAGCCATAAAATTAGCTACTCTGAAAAAAGAATTCGCCCCAAAACTTAACAGTGCACTAATGCAACTCAACTTAACAAAACAAACTTTTGATACCCAACAATTGAATCTGTCAGAAGGTGAATTAAACGTACAAACGAAAGTAGCTGTAAAACAACTTTTCAAGAAACCCGCTATAAACAGCCAGCTGGTTATTTCTACCTTTGATCCCCGCACTTTAGCCAAGTCACTTTCGGTAACACTACCTGCAATGAGTGATGAGAACGCACTCAAAAAAGTCAGTGCCCAGTTAAATATTAAAGGTACACAAGACAATCTTCACTTTACTAATATCGAACTATCACTGGATGATACGAAAATCGTTGGTAATGCCCGCTACAAGCCAATGCCTTCATATTCATCGCTTAACCTTGTGGTTGATCAGATTAACCTCGATCGCTATTTGCCAAAAGCCGTTGAACAAAGTGACGAGATAAAAACCGCACAAAGTAACCGTAAGCTTGCCGAAGCCGCCATTATTCCCGTAGCACTATTAAGTGTGATAAATATGGATACCGATCTGAGTGTGAATAACATCACGGTGAAAAATACGCGATGGAAAAATCTTAAGCTTATCGGCCAATCAAAAAATGGGCATATCAAAATCAAACCCTTAATCCTGCAAGGCTATGACGCCACCATTACAAGTCAATTTAGTATCAAGGCAGTTAAAAAATCTGCCTCCTTATCCGGCAACCTGGAGATTAAAAACATTAGCGCCGGTAAACTATTCAATGACTTTATGAAAAAAGATAAATTAAGAGGACAAACATCGCTAAACGCGGACTTCACAACATCCGGAATAAAACTAACGCAACTAAAACAAAACTTAAACGGGAAATTAAGTCTTAAACTCAAAGATGGCACGTTGAAAGGGTTTGATCTCAACCATAAACAAAAAGTACTTGAAGCAAAAATAAAAAGACAACCTATTCCCGCAGCACCCACGCCTGTGGAAACAAAAATCGCGAATCTCACGGCAACCGCCATAATAAGAAACGGTGTGTTAACGAATAAAGATCTACGTGCCGCAACCCCACTCTCTCGTATCGCTGGCCAGGGTACCGTGAATATTCCTAAAGAACAGATCAACTACACCAGCTCGGTAAAGTTCACCTCATCTAAAGAGATCCAAGCAAACAAGCCGTATGAAAAAATGAATGCCGTTCCACTGGATATTCACATCAGCGGGACGTTTGCTAAACCAGAGGTTAAAGTTGATTATCAAAAAACATTAAAACAGCTTCTGAAAAAAGAAGTGAAGAAGAAAAAGAAAAAAGTCACCGATAAAGCGAAAAAAAAGCTGGAAGATAAACTTAAAAACAAACTCAAAGATCTATTTAAGTTTTAACTCGCCGCATGACTTCAGAATCAATTTTCAGCCAAAAATTATTGGCCTGGTATCAACAGCATGGCCGCCATGATTTACCCTGGCAACAAGACCGTAGCCTGTACCGGGTTTGGGTTTCTGAAATCATGTTGCAACAAACCCAGGTTGTCACCGTTATCCCTTATTTTGAACGTTTCATGGCACGCTTTCCAGACAGCCAAACTCTGGCGAATGCCAGTGAGGATGAAGTGTTACACCTGTGGACCGGGCTGGGATATTACGCTCGAGCCAGGAACTTACATAAGGCGGCACAAATTATTCGCGATCAATACGCTAATGCCTTTCCTGAAAATTTTGACTCTGTGTTGGCATTGCCGGGAATAGGGCGCTCAACCGCGGGGGCGATCCTGGCGCAGGCGCTGGGACAAAAACATGTCATTCTTGATGGCAACGTTAAACGGGTACTGACACGGCTCTATGCCATCGAGGGCTGGCCAGGGAAAAAAGCGGTTGAAAACCAGCTTTGGGACATCGCCGAAACACTCACGCCGGACAATAATCTGACCGATTATACTCAGGCCATTATGGATTTAGGGGCAACCACCTGTGCCCGTAAACCCAGCTGCCAGGCATGCCCGATGACAAAAGACTGCAAAGCATTTGCACAAGCTAACGTCACGGACTATCCAACCCCTAAAAAACGTAAAGCACTGCCAGTAAAAGCAACTCACATGCTTTTATTGAAAAACGACGCGGGTGAGCTACTTTTGCAAAAACGTCCTCCTAGTGGAATTTGGGGCGGATTATGGAGTCTCCCTGAATACCCGGTAGATAATGAACAAGATATTACAATGTGGTGTGAGCAGCAGCTAGGCTTAATAATTGATGACTGTCAGACATTGCCTGTTTTACGCCATACTTTCAGTCATTTTCATCTTGATATCACCCCGATCTCAAGCCGGGTTAAAAGCCCTGCAAATCATGTGATGGAAGCCGCAAACGGAGTCTGGTATAACACGCAACGGCCTGAAACGTTGGGACTACCAGCACCAGTGCTAAAGATACTCAATCGAATATAACGAACATATGGGAGCGTGCCTCATGGGCAAAATGGTTAACTGTGTCATTCTCAAACAAGAAGCGGAAGGACTGGATAAGGCCCCTTATCCGGGTGAATTAGGGCAGCGCATTTTAGACAATGTCAGTAAAGAAGGCTGGAAAAAGTGGATGCAGCAGCAAACCATGCTGATGAATGAACATCGCCTCAGCCCAATAGACCCCAAGCACCGCCAGTTTCTTGAGCAAGAAATGGAAAAATTCTTTTTTGGTGAAGGTTCCGTGGCACCGGATGGCTACACTCCCCAATAATCGACTTGACGTCAGGCTCGTGATCACGTCTAATACGCGCCTGTTGTTGGCCGGATAGCTCAGTCGGTAGAGCAGAGGATTGAAAATCCTCGTGTCCCTGGTTCGATTCCAGGTCCGGCCACCACTTTAAGCAGGATCACTTGACTCTAAACTGACCCATTTCCCAGATTTTTTGCTTTCGATTTATGCCCACATCTTCTCTAAAAATTAATCAACGTATTGAGGCTGTTTGTGAAGCCGGCTGTGAAGCGGTTCGTGCCTCGATTCAAACACTTGAATCCGGTAACCAGGTTGCCCTAACCGCCGATCTCAGCCCCGAGGAATCGCAAAAAGTCCTCTCTGAATTAAAAACAATAATGGCTGTTTACGACAACCACTAACGCTGTTTCACCTGGCTTAAGATCTACAAATAATCACTCCATTTAATAGACAGATCCCCAACAACAAAAAAATGAGGATTCAATAAAATATCCTTGGTGTTGTACTTCAGGCGGTTCATCGAAGTGTCTGTGATCGCACCGCCGGCTTCCTCAACGATACATTGTGCCGCAGCTGTATCCCATTCAGATGTTGGGCCTAAGCGGGCATAAAGATCTGCTGTACCCTCGGCGACCAGGCATGACTTAAGAGCACTACCGATACGTATAATTTCATACTCGCCCAGGTTCGCCATGAATGCTTGCATTTCTTCAGTAGGTTGGGAACGTCCACAGGCAACGATGGTTTTTGTGCCGCAATTTTCCCGAACATGAATCGCTTTGGGTTGATTGGTGCTATCTTGTTTAAATGCACCCTGCCCTTTTGCGGCGTAATACAGCACGCCAATGACGGGGGCATAGACCACCCCCAGAACTGACTCATTACCATCTACCAGGGCAATATTAATGGTGAATTCACCATTACGTTTTATAAACTCACGCGTGCCATCTAATGGATCAATTAACCAGTAGCGTAGCCATTTTTGTCGCTCAGCAAACGAGGTCGGCTTGGACTCTTCGGTTAATATAGGCAGATGTGGAGTTAATTCTTTTAAAGAAGCTTCGATGATTTTATTTGCAGCCATGTCGGCTTCGGTAATAGGTGTTAAATCAGATTTTTGCTCGATCGAATACCCGGAATCATAAACTTCCATAATGACCTTACCGGCCTGATACGCCACCTGTATCACCGGATCAAGTAATTCTTTTAAATCGGCCTTTTCCATAAATTAATAACCTGAAAACAACTTCTGCTGCCTACTATCGAACACTAACTATATCACTATACTTACTAAAAATTATGGCAAAAAGCTGTTACGATCATTTTATCTTCTTATCCATTATAGTCTCTACCTCAATGCTAAACTGGAATACTATATCTACCGTATTGCTTGACATGGACGGTACGTTATTAGACTTACATTTTGATAATTACTTTTGGCAACATCATGTTCCCAAGCGTTTTGCTGAAAAAAATGAAATGCACATTGATGATGCCCATGAAATTTTAACGCCGAAATTCCGTTCCGCAGAAGGTACCATGAACTGGTATTGCGTTGATTACTGGTCACAACAACTCAACCTGGATATTGCCCAACTTAAAGCTGAAGTTGATCACCTTATTTCCGTGCACCCGCATGTTGTAGAATTTTTAGAAAGCATTAAAGCTGCCGGCAAACACGTTGCCCTGGTCACTAATGCTCACCAGAAAAGTTTAATGTTAAAAATGGATCGCACAGCCTTAAGTCATCACTTCGATGACATTATTTGCTCGCATGATTTTGGGCTGCCGAAAGAAGACCCCGAGTTTTGGTCAAAACTTAAAAAAACGTTACCCTTTAATAAAGACGAAACCCTGCTGGTTGATGACACCTTGTCGGTGTTACGCTCGGCGCAAAAGTATGGGATTAAAAATTTACTCGCGGTACTCAACCCGGATAGCCAAAGCCCGCAACGTAACACCGAAGAGTTTCAGGCTATTAAAGACTTCCGTGATATTACACCTTAAAATCATTCCGCCACAAAGGACACTAAGGTAAAAAAGCTTAAACCACGGGGGGCACGGGGAATACAGGGAAACAAAAATTTATTGCAGGCATTATGTTCGGTTTGAGCAGCTTTAGAATTCCCCGTGTTCCCCGTGCCCCCCGTGGTTAATTTTGATTTTTGTTTGTCTACTTAGTGCACTTTGTGGCTAAATTTATTCTTCCTCAAAGCGCTGATCCCATTTTTTAAAACGCTTACGGCAATAATCATCCAGCTGCTGATAGGTTTTAAAATAAAACTCAAAATGAAGTTCAGCCGGTTCATCGTATTCACAAAAATCATTGGAATAATCGCGGCAAATTTGCGGCCGGGTTTCATAAATGCCGCAGCCACCATCCGCTTGCAAAAACTGGCATTCGTTCATCGCAATTAAAAACCAGCCATCTTCATCCTTATAAACCTGCATATCCTTATGTGCCAACTGCCATAACATATGATCAAAATCTGACATCGAACGCGGTGTCTCCATTTCCTGGGTGGTATACACGCAGCATTTCGTTCCCGCACAAAATGAACATTTATTTTCGGGCGTTATCTCTATATTTTGCAAATTTTTGTTGGCAGACATTCCAATACACCATTAATATAAGTATCACAATAAAAACAGCAGTATACCTTCTCTTTTGCCAGTAGGAAAAAATGATAAACAGCCTCTTTAAAAACATCTATTGGCAAGATCGCGAGTCAAATCAAGCAATTATCCGCCTAATATTAAGTATTCTGGTGACGATACAAATCGGTTATGGCATCGAGATGCAGTATTATCCACCCCGATTTGATGAGTTTGTCTATCTTGCTGTTGCCTTTAACAGTTTTGCAGTTGTTAGCCTGGTATCAATCAGATATTACCCGCATTCCGAATTACGCACCTACCTCTCGATCCCTGCAGATGTTATTGGCGTTAGCTACGCCATGCTCCTGACTGACTCAGGCCCGTTTAGCCCGCTATTTTTACTCTACCCCTGGATGTATGTCAGTTATGCGGTGCGCTATGGCATAAACCATTTATATTACGTCGCATTAAGTTGTATTACCGCGTTTATTATTATTTTAGCTATTACCAATACCTGGGCCACGCATTCTTTAGATGCCATTGTCTACCTGGTTTTTCTGATAATACTGCCGTTATACCTTAACGTTATATTGCGACGCATAATTACAGAACGAGAAGAAAAAGAACGGGCCTTAAATGCACGCAATGAATTTCTCGCAACCATGAGTCATGAGATCCGCACACCCATGAGCGGCATTATTGGCATGACCACTTTACTGGAGCGTACCGAGCTCAATGAACAACAGCAGGACTACATCGCATCTCTGCGCGATACCTCTACAGTCCTTCATACATTAATCAATGATGTACTTGATCTATCCAAGCTCGAGGCTAAGAAATCGCAGCTCGATTTACATCCTGTCAATCTTACTGACGTTATCACTAATTCCATTCAGGTGTTTGCCCCAAGAGCAAAAGCAAAAAATATTAAGCTGATTACCCAACTTGAAAATTTACCAGAAACCGTGATTACCGATGCAAACCGCTTGCGCCAGGTGCTGTTAAATTTAATCAGCAATGCAGTTAAGTTTACTCAGACCGGTGCCGTTACAATCAGTGTCAGCGGGGAACAAAATAATAATAATACCTGGGATATAAGATTTGAAATCGAGGATACTGGCTCAGGTATTGAGCACAAGCATTTACGACGTATATTTGAAGCATTCTATCAATGTAATCAAATTACAAATTTGCCTCACCAGGGCACCGGCCTGGGTACAACCATCTCGAAACAGCTGGTTGAGCTGATGGGTGGAGAAATTGGTTTATCCAGCACTTACGGCGAGGGAACGACTTTCTGGTTTCAATTACCGCTACAGCAAGTTGACAACCATATTCTGCCTAATGAGCGCCAGGCGAATACAGAGACTGTTGCTGGCAGCTCTAAGCCACTAAATATACTTATTGCAGAAGATAACCCAATCAATGCAAAAATCATCACAACTTTCCTCGAAGATGAAGGACATAATGTTACTTTAGTCAATAATGGAAATGATGTTTTAGAAAAACTAAAATCGGCTAAATATGATATGGTATTTATGGATATGCGAATGCCTGGCACCACGGGACCTGAGGCAACAAAGCAATGGCGATTAATTGAAGGTGATGATACTCACACCCCGATCATTGCGCTTACTGCTAATGCCTCCCCCGCTGATCGCCATACGTGTTTTACTTCGGGGATGAATGAGTTTTTAGTGAAACCTGTTAGCCCGGATCAACTAAACGAGATAATTCAAAAGTATAGTTAACGATATGAGTAGCTCCGATTCAAAGTCCAACTATGAGCTGAGAAAACAGCTCAAAGCACTTATGTCGCAAGCTCAAAAAAATGAAGCTAAGCTGCAAAAATTACAAAACCAGGAACTGCAATTTATCAGCGCCAATAGCTTACCTGAGCTCATAGATCTCACTTTGCAACAATACCGTGATGCCTACGAACTAGATTATGTCTCACTGTTGTTAATTGATCATGATCACGAGATACGCCATGTGGTTGAGTTTATGAGCCCTGGGCTACTTAAATTACCGACCCTTATTTTTGCAGACTCACATGCCCAGTTAGAAAATGTAGTGATCTCACAGGCTGCAACCAAAGAAAAAATTAATCCCATTGAATTACAGAAAACACTGTTTCCCAACTTTTCCGATAAGCCATACCTTGGCGCATGCACTGATGCATGTCGCAATACACTTTTCCCTTCTATGAATAGTAAAGAGGCAAGTGTTGCAATATTACCTTTAATTCGTCATAACAAACTGATTGGCTCACTTAACCTTGCCAGTTCTGATACTGCACGATTCGTCTCTGGTACAGCCACTGACTTAATAAAACGTTTATCTTCAATCCTTGCCGTTTGCATAGAAAATGCCATCAATAATGAAAAGCTTAAACTACTCGGCTTAACCGATGCACTCACCGGCATACATAACCGACGTTATTTCATGCAACGACTTGAAGAAGAAGTTGTGCGTGGTTTACGGCAAAAACTGCCTGTCAGTTGTTTGTTTATCGATATAGACCATTTCAAGTCATTTAACGATGTCTATGGCCATTCTGTTGGTGACCAGGTGTTGCGCTATGTTGCTGATATTATAAAAAAACAAATGCGATTGAGTGATGTATTGGCACGCTATGGCGGCGAAGAATTTGCAGTATTGCTGACTAACACCGACACAGAATTAGCGCAGGATATTGCAGAGCGGATTCGCTTTTCAATTGCGGATGCGATTTTACACGTTGAAAGTTTAACTGAAGATCTCAATGTTACTGTTTCAATCGGTTGCACCACGATGACAAAACCGAATAGCCAAAATATAACTTCACTTGGTGAAACTCTTTTAAATACCGCTGATCAGGCGCTCTATGTATCAAAAGAATCAGGCAGAAACTGTATCAGTGTCGCAAAATTTAATGAGCTTGCAGCGGCGCAAGCAGCGCATTAAAATTCTTTGGCAAAACATACTGTAAAACTTCTTTACCTTCTTCTTTATAAATAAGATCCAGTCCTTTTTCAGGGTATAGATAATGCCAGCCCTGTTCTTTTGTTTTCAATTTTATCTTATGAGCAGGTTCTCCAAATCGCTGTATTATGGTTTTTTCATCTAAATTAACCGTTGGAAGATAAATTAAATTTTTAACCGTTGCAGATTCCAGCCTGTCAGTTGAAGGTTTGTCCAGCTCATATCGAAACCCATTATTTCCTGCTGGTTCCTTCTTAACACTTTCATTTCGTATTTTATCAAACTGCTGTTGTGTTGCATTAACAGTAAAAATAAAACTACCAATCAAACCACCTAATGTTATATTTTTATAATAGGCTTCCAGTGATAATGTATTAGCTGTTTCAAACAGGGCTATTTTAGGACGTGACTTTAATATTTCATTAATCTCTTTTACTCGCGTCTCATCTAAAATAATTCCAAAAATACGTGAGCGTCCGTCCTCTAACAGGGTTATTTGCCATGGATATTTTTCATCAATAGTGCCATCTTTTTCTGCTGTCTTATCCAGTATAAATAACAGCACAATCAAAATCAGAACACTTACAATAATAACTTGCTTCATTAATTTACCTGCAACCAGAATGTCACCGGGCCATCGTTTAATAACGATACCTTCATATCTGCACCAAACTCGCCGGTTTCAACTTTCTGATAATTACTTTTTGCTTGCTGTACAAACTCGTTAAACATCTGCTTACCTGATTCTGGTGCAGCCGCCGACGAAAAACTTGGTCGACAGCCCTTTTGAGTATTTGCCGCCAGGGTAAACTGCGGAACTAACAATACTCCACCGTCAATATCCTGGACACTCAAATTCATTTTATCATCTTCATCGGCAAAAACACGGTAGCTTAATAGTTTGTTAAGTAAACGCGGTATGAAAGACTCATCATCATCTTTTTCAAAACCGATAAAAACGAGTAAGCCTTTTTGAACCTCTCCAATAACACAACCTTCAACAACAACTTTTGCTTCTGTAACTCTTTGAATTAATGCAATCATGAAAGTTTATTGGCCATATCATCTGTTGCTGTGACCAGCGCATCAACTGTACCCGGTTCTGTTGCAGAGTGGCCTGCATCAGATATAATTTTTAACTCTGCATTGGCCCAGCTTTGATGTAACTCCCAGGCACTTTCCAGCGGACAAATTAAATCATAGCGTCCTTGCACAATCACACCCGGGATATTCTGTAACTTACTTGCATTGTTTAAAATCTGGTTCTGTTCAAGGAAAGAGTCGTTCATAAAATAGTGACACTCAATTCGCGCAAGACTTAATGCAGTATGGGTACTGCCAAAATGATCAATCACATTTTTATTTTGTTTTAGTGTTGCGGTACGTCCTTCCCAGATTGACCATGCCTTCGCTGCCTGCATTTGTGCAATTTCATTTTCTCCGGTCAGTCTTGCATAATACGCTTTTAATAAATTACCACGCTCATCTTCGGGTATAGGTGCAATAAAATCCTGCCAGTAATCTGGATAGATTCGATCAGCACCTTGCTGGTAAAACCAGCTTATCTCTTTTTTCCGGGTTAAAAATATACCACGTACGATTAAACCCATCACACGATCAGGATGGGTCTCTGCATACACCAGCGATAAGGTTGATCCCCATGAGCCACCAAATAAAACCCAACGGTTAATTTTCAGCTTCTCCCTGATCACTTCCATATCGGTAACCAGCGCCTGGGTAGTATTACCTTCAAGTTCAGCATGCGGTGTTGAACGCCCCGCGCCACGTTGATCAAATAAAATAATACGGTAGACATTCGGATCAAAAAATCGGCGATGATAAGATTCACATCCCGCACCAGGCCCGCCATGCACAAATAACACGGGGATACCTTCAGAATTACCACTTTCTTCTACATATAAGACATGTGGCTCATCCACTTTAACCTGGTGGTCTTTATAAGGAGTAATGTCCGGGTAAAGCGATCTCATATTTTTTTTCTTCCTGTCATTGCGAGTGAATAAAATGACCGCAGCAATCTCATCAATTTAGCACTAAATTGAGTTTTCCTTAAACTGAAAAGAGCTTCGTCGTTGCTCCTCGTTTATGCCCGTTCTTTGGGTGCAATGACCACTTTTTTCTAATCTTTTACCATCTCGGTTTTAAACCCTTTGGCGACTGCAACTCCCATTAAAAAGAGTGATGCTAGAATTATAATTGGACCTATACCGGTTTCTAAAATTTTACCGGCCCATGCCATTCCCAGTACACGGTCAAGTAACATCATGCCGGAATGTAACACGGTACCTATTATAAAACCCCAGCTTAACGCTTGCTTTTGCCAGGCAGCAATTGAAACAAAGCAAAGAATAAAACCAGCCACAATGTTGAGTAATGCTTCCAGGTTACCATGTGCATGTGGACCACCTTTTATATAATCAATACCAAACTCAACATTACCAAGCTTACTCATACTTAAAATACCATCAGTATTTGCCATGGCGATTTGTTTTGCATTTAACGGCTCCAGCTCTTCTTCAAAGCCATCAGATTTTAATTGCGACAGCCGGCCCACTGCAGCCTGCTTCTCACCCGATGCGGCGCCATATTCTGCATACATATCCACCATCACCGTACCTAAAAATGCGGTAATAGCGAAAAATATAAATCCAAATACGATGTTCTTTTTCCCTATCATAACTGTGCCTCCGTGTTTATATAGTGAGTTATCGAATATGTAATATTAGTTGGAACTTATGCTGTTATCTACACGATATTTATAGAAATAAAAAAGCCCTGTTAAGAGTAATCTTAACAGGGCTTTTTAACAAATCGAAAGACTATTTTTACTTCGCTTCGCGACCCGCGCGTTTACGTTCATTTTCAGTTAACAACTTCTTACGCAAACGAATATGATGTGGCGTGACTTCTACCAGCTCATCATCATCAATAAACTCTAACGCTTGCTCTAGTGTCTGTTTGATTGGCGGTGTCAATGAAATCGCTTCATCAGTACCAGACGCTCGAACGTTAGTTAACTGCTTACCTTTTAAAACATTAACAACTAAGTCATTTGAGCGCGAATGTATTCCTACAATCATGCCTTCATACACTTCATCACCATGATCAAGGAACATACGACCACGATCTTGTAAGTTGAATAGAGAGAAGCCAACTGCTGCTCCTTTACCATTTGAAACCAGCACACCATTCATGCGTTGGCCATATTCGCCTTCTTTAGCAGGACCATAGTGATCAAAGACACTGTAAATTAAGCCAGTACCCTGAGTTGCCGTCATAAACTCTGTACGGAAACCAATTAATCCACGTGCAGGGATTAAAAAGTCTAAACGTACACGACCGTGTCCATCTGGCACCATGTCTTTTAAGTCTGCACCACGTTCACCGAGTTTTTCCATGATGCTGCCCTGATGTTGCTCTTCCACATCAACGGTTAGCACTTCATAGGGCTCTTCTTTAACACCATCAACTTCTCTTACAATAACTTCTGGACGAGATACGCCAAGTTCAAAACCTTCGCGACGCATATTTTCAATTAGAATAGAAAGGTGGAGTTCACCACGGCCCGAGACTCTAAATTTATCTGGAGAATCACCAGGCTCAACGCGTAACGCAACATTATGAATCAATTCACGCTCAAGGCGCTCTTGTATGTTGCGTGAAGTCACATACTTACCATCTTGTCCAGCAAGTGGGGAGTTATTTACCTGGAAGGTCATGCTTAATGTTGGTTCATCAACGGATAATGGCGGTAGTGCTTCAACATTAGCTGGATCACAAATCGTGTCTGAAATACGTAAGCCATCGATACCCGTGAAAGCAATGATATCACCCGCTTCAGCATTCTCTGTTTCAACACGCTCTAAGCCAAGGAAACCATAGATGATTTGTACACGTGCATTACGTGTTTTACCATCCACATCAATCACGGTTACTTGATCGTTCTTTTTCAATTTACCTTGAGCAATACGCGCGATACCGATGACACCAACGAAGCTATTATAATCAAGTGATGACACTTGCAGCTGTAATGGTTTTTCTGCATCAACCGGTGGAACTGGAACGTGCTCTACTATCGCTTCAAATAATGGTGTCATGTCACCTTCGCGCACTTCTGGTTCACTACCAGCAAAGCCATTTAGACCTGATGCATAAACAACAGGAAAATCGAGTTGCTCGTCGGTCGCACCCAAGCGATCAAAAAGTTCAAAGGTTTGATCCAGCGCCCATTCTGGACGAGCGCCAGGTCGGTCAATTTTATTTACAACAACAATTGGACGTAAGCCACGCTTAAGCGCTTTTTCTGTTACGAAACGTGTTTGAGGCATTGGGCCTTCAACCGCATCTACCAGCAATAATACTGAGTCCACCATTGAGAGAACACGCTCTACCTCTCCACCAAAATCGGCATGGCCCGGTGTGTCTACGATATTGATACGGTAATCGTTCCATTTAACCGCCGTATTTTTAGACAGAATCGTGATGCCACGTTCTTTTTCCAAGTCATTGGAATCCATCATACGAGTTTCAGCTTCACCACGTGTTTCTAAGGTGCCTGACTGAAGTAAAAGTTGGTCAACGAGGGTAGTTTTACCGTGGTCAACGTGAGCAATAATGGCGACGTTACGCAGATTCTCAATCACTGGGGATTTCTCCGGAAATGCAAAAGGTGCGCATTATATAGCCGAATAGGTGATTTACCCAGTAAATTCTTGCAAAAAGTACATTATTCGCAAATTAACCGCTAACAACGTAACCCGCTTCACATACTTCCAGAGGGTAATCTTCATCAATCATGCGTGAAGTCTCGAGTACTTCGACTATCCGCTTGCGACTGGCTGCTGCCAGCTCCTGCCTGGAGAGTGTATTGGCCGGAATTTCATCAAGAAAATCGAGTTGTACCTGGAGTGTCCCTACTCTGAATAAATTCCATAAGTGCGCCATAAAGTGATCATCATCCACATAGGGCGCAACCACCCGGTCCGGCTTACCTTGATAGAAATAACTGATCGCAATGGGTTGAACCGGGCAGGCGGCGCTGTTTGCCGATTCAAATAACCCGCTATTAAAGCGTTTTACAGATTCACCAATGGTAGTCGTCCCTTCAGGGAAAAACGCGGTTTTACATCCGGACTGATTAATTTCATTTAAATGATTAAGCGTTTTGTGTACGGCAAACACGCTTCCGCGTTTAATAAATACGGTACCGGTTGCACCCGCTAACTTGCCGACAAAGGGCCAGCGTTCAAGATCATTTTTTGAAACAAAGGTCACCGGTGTTGTCGCTGCGATAGCAACAATATCTAACCATGATATGTGGTTTGAGACTAATACGGCGGACTGTGAGTAAGCTGCACCGCTAGTCTGAATGTTTAAACCTAAAATTCGGCTTCCTTGCCACATCCATCGCTGGACGACACTCACTCCTCGCGTACTATAAAACCAGTGTTTCCCATATCGTATACGATGGCTGAAAATTATTATAAAACCATAAATAAAATGTACACCCAATCGAATTAAACTTAGAAAAGCTTTGATATGGGATAAAACATTCAACAACCACGTCATATTATGCGCGCTCAAAGAAATGGCGTTGATAGCGCTGACTCATTGCATCACAAGGTAATAAAACAAAAACATCGGCAACATTAAATTCGGCATCCCAATGCGGCTCACCACAAATTAGTGCACCCTGTCGCAGGTAACCTTTTAATAAAGGTGGAATGATCACATCACCAACGAGTTCTTTATCTAATCTAAGCGGGATCAATGGCCGTACCCGCATATCATTTCCTGAGAAATGCTTGTTACGCAATATATGCATTATGGAATTGATATAAGTATCACCATCGCGCAAAGAAATACTTGCACAACCAATTAAGTAATCAACATTTTTCTTAATCACAATATCAGCGATACCTTGCCAAAGTATTGCCAGTACGGAACCTTTACGACTATTTAAATCAATACAGGTTCTGCCTACTTCCATAAAACGGCCAGGTTGAGACAACACATGCTTCAAATCAAATTCTGTTTCTGAATAAAACAAGCCAGATCTTTTTGCATCTTCGCTTAGTAATAAGCGTGTTGTTGCAATAATTTTTCCTGTCTCATTATCAAAAACCATCAGGTGCTGACAGAACTCATCAAATCGATCCTGATCGATTCCGGCTTCTTTAGTCGATAAACGCGCGCCCATTTCCTGGGAAAAAATACGGTAACGTAAACGTAAACATTGTTCTATCTCATCCTGATTTTCGGCCAGTCTGACTTGAAATCGTTTATTCGTTTTTAACCTGGTTTGGTTAACGGTAATATTTTGAGCTTGCGTTGCCATCTCTTTGCACCTTCTATCTATTTTTTTATCAATTTAGAGATAAAAAGTGACAAATTAATTACGGATAATTGATGTTTTTATGACAGCCAAAAAGTACTCATGTTTTTTTTCCGCTTAGCCGATAACCAGTTACATATTACTAAAGCAGTATGACAACAAAAAATAGAGGATAGCTGTCAGGATATCTCGCAACGTGTTGAAAGCTCAATTATTGCCTTTCAATTCTATGACAAACTAAACCAGCGAATGACGCTGGTGGCTAAGACATTAAATTTTTTAACTCAAATTCTGGATGATCCTGACAAAACAAATGTTCAGGAAGAATGGATAAAATTACAGAACATGATTCGTTCCAAGTACACGCTTGATGCAGACCAACAAATTTTTGAAGATGTATTAAATGGAATGCCTGTTGAAGAAGCATTAAAAGCAGCGGCTGAAAAAACAACAGAAAATGAAATTGAGTTTTTTTAAGCGTTGTTAATCTTATTCACCAGTGTGAACAAGGTGTTCGAGACGATACCCCTGGTGATAAATCGAGCTTAAACGCCAGCCTTTTTCCGGAGCTATATCGAGTTTTTTACGAATACGACTCATATGAGTGTCCACCGTTCGGGTATTCAGCCCTAAATCGTATCCCCATACTGCAGATAAAATATGATCGCGTGAAAGTAGTCGGCCCACATTCTTAAATAGAAATTGCACCAGCTTAAATTCTTTTTCTGTCAGTTTAATTTGCTCACCTTCAACCAGGACTTCTCTTGAGGTGGAATCGATTCGATACGGTTTGAGCTCTATCACTTCGTCATCAACATGCGGATTCGCACGACGTGCAACGGCATTAACACGGGCAACCATTTCTTTGTGTCTTACAGGCTTGGTAATGTAATCGTCAGCACCAAGTGTCAAAATTTTAGCTATATCATCCTCGGTTGCTTTTTGCGTAACAAAAATAACCGGAACATCGACGTCATCATTACTGTTAATCCAGTTAAGCGTTTGCTCACCATCAAACTCTGGCATGATCCAATCTAGTAATACAATATCAAAATTTTTATTTCTGACAGCCTGAATAAAATCCTGACCACTGGAGTAATGAGTACAAGTATGGTTCTCTTCTTCCAACCATAGCATCATCAATGCAGCAATATCCGGATCGTCATCAACGATAGCGATATGCATGTTATAATCTAATCCCTGTTATCAGCGAGCTAAAACAAACGCTCAAAGCCCTTAAAAAGATAATAGCAAATTTTTATATTTATTAAACTTAAGTGTATTCTTATCTCAAATTGTGGACTGTTTAGCAATACACTTCAATAGATTCTGCTTACTAATTCATATTTATGGAGTTTCTGGTATATTTTGCATTCAAGTTTCTTCCA
This sequence comes from uncultured Ectothiorhodospiraceae bacterium, assembly GCA_947258695.1. GTDB lineage: Bacteria > Pseudomonadota > Gammaproteobacteria > UBA6429 > Thiohalophilaceae > JAGLTQ01. Next base: position 18,263 of record CAMYJG010000024.1, read on the forward strand.
TTTTAACGACCTTTACTGATTAGCGGTAAAACTGAAATAAATGCATACTTTAAGTAAATTAATTGCTCCCATAATAATTGGACTCAGTCTAACTTCTTGTGCCTCGATTATTTCCTCTGCCACCAACAAAATGGCGACTAATTTATCGACCGCCATTACCAATAATGATGACCTGGCAACAGTAAAAGCGGGGGCACCGGCATATTTACTAATGCTCGATAGCTTCATTGAGGGTGACCCGGACGACAGTAAAATGCATATTGCCGCTTCAAAGCTCTACGGTGCTTATGCCGGCGTATTTGTAAAAGATGAGCCTCGAGCAAAACGTTTAACCCAGAAATCGCTCGATTTTGCACTGCATGCCAGCTGTCTGGAAATCTCGGAAAGCTGCGGCATAAGAAAGACGAAATTTTCTGAGTTTGCAAAAATCATTGAGCAATTTGATAAAGAGCAAATTGATCTACTTTTTGCGCTTGGCTCGAGTTGGGCAGGCTGGATTCAAAACCGCAGTGGGGACTGGAACGCCGCGGCTGATCTCGCTCGCGTCACTAAAATCATGCAACACATCATCAAACTCGATGAAAACCATGAAGCTGGCCAGGCTCATCTCTATATGGGAGTGCTTAGCACACTCTTGCCACCTGCACTTGGTGGTAAACCCAAGGTTGGACAAAAACATTTCGAAAAAGCGATTCAGATTTCTGAAAACAAAAATCTTATTGCTAAAGTGCTCTACGCAGAAAAATATGCGCGACTTGTTTTTGATCAAGAATTGCATGATAAATTACTTAAGCAAGTTTTAGAGACTGAACCGCGTATTGATGGTTTCACGTTAACCAATATGCTCGCCCATGAACAAGCCAAAGAATTACTGGATAGTGGCAAAGATTATTTTTAACTCACCGACTTAAAACCAGCACTAAATACACATAAACTTAATACTGAACATTACACATCTTGGTCTAGTCATTGCTATAATGCAGTAACTGGAGAAATATATGAATCTAACTCGCATACGCTTCACCCTGGGCTTCGCTTTTTTAAGCCTGTTTATCTTTAGCAATTCAACTCAGGCCGCAACACTTAAAATTGCCACACTTTCACCCGATGGCACCAACTGGATGAAAAAAATGCGTGCCGCGGCAAAAGAAATTGCTCAAAAAACAGAGAACCGGGTAAAAATAAAATATTACCCTGGTGGTGTTATGGGTAATGAAAGTGCCATCTTGCGTAAGATGCGTATTAACCAGTTACAAGGTGCGGCAGTAACCGGCGGTGCTTTAACTAATTTTTATAAAGATGCCAATATTTACGGCATGCCTTTTTTGTTTAACTCACAACAAGAAGTGATTCACGTACGTAAGTACATGGATGAACTTATTCTAAAAGGACTCGAAAAAAATGGGCTTATCTCTTTCGGCCTGGCTGAAGCAGGTTTTGCTTATATCTTCTCGAATTCCATTATTCGAAGTGTTTCTGATTTACACAAGTACAAAGTCTGGATCCCGGACACCCCGGCAGCTCGTGATGCCGTTAAAGCATTTGAAGTAAGCCCGACACCTTTACCACTCAGTGATGTTTTAGCTGGCCTACAAACAGGTTTAATAGACACCATAGCCTCACCACCGATCGCATCGATAGCTTTACAATGGTATACCCAGGTTAAATATATTACCGAAATGCCGATCTTATATGGCTATGGCACCATGGTCGTTAGCAAACGTGCTATGAAAAAACTCAAAAAAGCCGACCGTAAAATTGTAACTGAAACCATGCGCAACGTGTTTTCGAAAATAAATAAACAAAACCAGAAAGACAATATCGAAGCCATGGCCGCGATAAAAAACCAGGGCATACAGTTTATTAAACCCCGTGCTGAACAACTCGCTGAATGGAAAACGATTGCGGCTAAAGCAAATCAACGCCTGGTTAAAAATGGCTTCAATAGTCAGAAAATGTTTAAGCTAGTTAATAAACATATTGCAGACTTTAGAAAAAAATAAACATCGTGCATAAATTTTTACTTCGTATTTATAATGCACTACTTGCAACAGAAACATTCCTGTTACTGTTTTTTTTAACAACGGCTATTCTTCTTGCTTGCTCACAAATACTATTACGTAACTTTTTTGATACCGGTATTTTCTGGGCAGACTCTGCATTACGCGTACTTGTATTATGGATAGGTATGATTGGAGCAATGTTTGCCAGTCGAAACAAAAAACATATTCGTATCGACCTGTTATCACACTATTTACCAGCATTAATTCAAAATAATATTGATCGCATCACCGATTTTGTTACCGCCTTTGTTTGCGGACTTGTCGCTTATTACAGTATCGAGTTTATTCAATACGAGTACCAGGATGGTCAGATTGCCTTTGCCAATGTTCCGGTCTGGTTGTGTCAAACAGTGATCCCGTTTGCTTTTTCTATTATGGCGCTGAGGTATTTTATTTTCTCTATATTACCCAAGCATTTAGTCACTACCGATACTGATGAGGCCAGTCCTCCCAGTGAATTAGTATAAAAGTGAATTAATATGAGTTTAGGATTACTCGTTTCAATCATATTATTACTTGCCTTGCTTGGCATGCCACTGTTTGCCGTGATTCTTTCACTGGCATTATCAGGTTTTTATTACGCGGATATCGATCTTTCCGTTATCGCAATTGAAATCTACCGCCTAACCAATACCCCGTTATTACTTGCTCTACCCTTGTTTACTCTTGCCGGCTATTTACTAAGTAATAGTAATACCTCCCATCGTCTGGTTCGTTTAACCCGTGCCTTCCTCGGCTGGTTGCCCGGTGAACTGGTTATTGTCAGCCTGATAACATCGGCTTTATTCACGGCTTTTACCGGCGCAACGGGTATCACTATTGTGGCCCTGGGTGCCTTACTTTACCCGGCACTTAAACGCGCGCAATACACCAACACCTTTAGTTTAGGTTTAGTGACGACATCCGGCAGCATGGGTTTATTATTACCGCCTTCTCTGCCCTTAATTATTTATGCCGTGATTGTGCAACAAATGGATTTGGAAACACCGGTAGTCATTAAAGAATTATTCGTTGCCGGTATTCTTCCCAGCCTGCTGATGATTTCATTCGTTATCGCCTGGAGTATGTGGGCAAACCGAGGCATGGCCAATGATCATATTCCGTTTGATAAAAAAGAAGCTCTTGAAGCACTCAACGATGCTAAATGGGAAATTCCATTACCGTTTATTATCCTTGGTGGCATTTATGGTGGCATTTTTGCTATTTCAGAAGCAGCGGCAATTACCGTGTTATACATTTTGATCGTTGAAGTTTTTGTTTATAAAGAAATTAAAGTTAAAGAACTACCCGATATTACTAAAGAAGCCATGCTGGTGGTTGGTGGCATACTTTTAATTCTTGCTGTATCACTGGCATTAACTAATTATCTAATTGACGTAGAAATTCCCACCCGATTATTTGACTGGGTTAAACAACATATTTCCAGTCCTATCACCTTCTTGTTGTTCTTAAACTTATTTTTACTGATCCTTGGTGCCATTCTTGATATCTTTTCTGCATTAGTCATTATGGTGCCATTAATCGTGCCGCTTGCTATAGGCTTTGGCATTGATCCTGTTCACTTAGGGATTATCTTTTTAGCCAATATGCAACTGGGTTACTTTACACCACCGGTAGGAATGAACCTGTTTATTGCCAGCTATCGCTTTAGACGTCCTATCACCGATATATACAAAGCAACTATCCCTTTCTTCTTGGTATTACTTATCGCGGTATTGATTATTACCTATTGGCCAACCCTGTCCCTTGCTCTTATTCGTTAAACTTTTATGCTAAGCGCACCTTCGACCTGCCCATGTTGTTCAGGAAAAGATTTCAATACATGCTGCGGAAAGTTTATTAACGGTAATACAATTGCAGAAACACCCGAACAACTCATGCGCTCGCGTTATAGCGCCTATGCATTAAAAGATGAAAACTATTTACTGATTAGTTGGCATCCATCAACCCGGCCCGAGTCACTGGACTTAACTGACGACACAACTCAATGGATGGGTTTAAAGATCATTTCAACCTCTGAAAGCGGTGTCCATTTTGTTGCTTACTTTACCCAGGACACACTGAATAAAGATAAAGTCTACGCATTAACCGAGCAAAGCAATTTTGCAAAAGAAGACAAATGGTACTATTTAGATGGCTTAGACGTTAATACCGTTCAACTTACAAAAAATATGCCTTGTCCTTGTCAGAGCGGAAAGAAATATAAGCGCTGTTGCGCCCTATTTATCGAGAAAGATTAATATACAGCACATTTTCCTTAAGAATATCAATTATTTGCCGATACTAACTACTATTGAATTCTAATAGGGCTAGTTTGAATGCAAAGAAATGATAAATTTCTTAATTCGATTCTTAATTCCATCACTGATCATATTGTCGTCATTGATAAAAATGGCTATATCCAGTTTGTGAATGAAAGCTGGGCTGAATTTGGTGATAACAACGCCTGCCTGGTAAAAAACAATTGGGACGGTATAAATTACTTAGAACAATGTGATAAGGCAGCAGCCAGTGGCGATAACTACGGCATAGTAGCCAGCATCGGCATAAGAAATGTAATTGCGCAAAAAGATCCTGTCTTTTATTTTGAATATCCATGTCATAGCCCGGCTGAAAAGCGCTGGTTTATGATGCGTGTCACCCCGTTTGAAGTTGATAATGAGCATTTCTTTGTTATCTCTCACCAAAACATCACCGAAAGAAAATTAGCCGAAGAGAAAATTAAGCAATTAGCACAATTAGATGGCCTGACAAATATTGCAAACCGCAGAACATTCGACAAATACCTTCTCGAAGAATGGAGACGATGCTGCCGATTGCATAAACCGATATCCCTTGCGCTAATTGATCTTGATTATTTTAAACTATTAAACGATACCTATGGTCATCAAACTGGTGATGAATGCTTACGCAACATTGCCTTGCTATTAAAAGATTTCGCAAAAAGACCAAACGATATTTGTGCACGGTATGGTGGAGAAGAATTCGTCCTGGTGTGGGGTGACACCAATTCACAAGCCGCTAAAAGCCTTTCTGAAAGATTACTCCATGCTGTTTCTGAACTAAAAATACCCAATGAAGAATCGCCTATCTCAAAATTTTTAACCATTAGCATTGGCTTAGCAACGCTAACGCCCGAAAAAAATAGTGAAGAAGGTGAACTCATTAGTTGTGCAGATAAACGACTATATAAAGCTAAAGATAAAGGAAGGAACAGGATAGAATTTTAAGTGATTTAGATATCCATTATCTAAGTAATAAGGCTTGTTACTAAACTTACTATCAACAAGTTAGGAGCATAATAAGATAAATGTCAGTAATTGAATGGAAAAAGAAATACGAAATTGGTCATTCTCGGATTGATTTTGAACATCAAATATTCGTTGATCTTATTGCGAAAATTTATGATGCCGCTAAAGAAGGAAAAGATAAGGAATATCTACAAAGACTGCTATATGAGTTAAATAAATATGTTGAATTCCACTTTGTTAGTGAAGAAAATATTATGTATTCAATTAATTATCCTGAATATGAAACGCATAAACATCATCATGAAAAATTGTTAGAAATTTATAATCAAAAATCAATGGAAATAGAATTGGGAGAACAAACCATCGATGATTTTCTAACATTTCTTTTAGATTGGTTTGTTAGCCATACTATAATTGAAGATAAAAAAATTGCTACTTATCTCAAAGGTAAAATAATCTAGGAGCTAATAATAGCATTGTTAAAAGAAGCACTCGCTGCTCGCTGTTGACTGGTATTAATAATGAGGTGGAGGCGGCTCTTTCTCATTAGACACATTTGACGCTTCAGCAACACTGGCAATGCGAATATTTAAAAGCCTGATTTCTTCACGCAGTTGATCAAGCTGATGTTGCTGATCGGTAATGACTTCGTTTAACTCGTTAATGGTTTGATCCTGAAAAGCGAGTTTACTTTCCAGTTCGATGATTTTATTTTCCATAATAGAAAAATTATTAAGCTTTCTTAGCTGCGCGACGTTTTTGAACTGCGTTAGCCAGTTCTTTTAACACGTCTATGCTGTCATCCCAGTTAATACAGGCATCGGTAATACTCTGGCCATAAACCAGTTCTTTACCTTCTTCGACATTTTGGCGACCGGCAACAAGGTGACTTTCAATCATCACGCCCATGATATTTTCATTACCACCTGCTACCTGCCCGGCAATTACTTTTGATACATCAATCTGACGTTGATGTTCTTTTTGGCTGTTCGCATGACTGCAATCGATCATAAGGCGTTGTTGTACACCTGCCGCTTGTAATTCATTTACTGCTTGATCGACATGTACGGCATCGTAGTTGGGCTCTTTACCGCCACGTAAAATGATATGGCAATCATCATTGCCCGTTGTGGCAAAAATAGCGGAGTAGCCTTTTTTGGTTAAAGATAAAAAGTTATGTGGGCGACTGGCAGCACCAATCGCATCAATTGCAACCTGCAGACCACCGTCAGTACCATTTTTGAATCCAACCGGTGATGATAAGCCCGAGGCCAATTCACGATGCACCTGGCTTTCTGTGGTACGCGCACCAATGGCACCCCAACTAATTAAGTCCGCGATGTATTGTGGTGTAATCAAATCCAGGAATTCAGTCGCAGCGGGTACATCCATTTCATTTAAATCAGCCAATAAGCAACGTGCTAAGTGAAGACCTTTATTAATTTCATAGCTGTCATCAAGATTGGGATCATTGATTAAGCCTTTCCAACCTACCGTGGTCCGAGGTTTTTCAAAATAAACTCGCATAACAATTAATAAATCATCTGCGAGTTCATGACGCATATCTTTTAAACGTGAAGCGTATTCACGTGCTGCTTCCGGGTCGTGGATTGAACACGGCCCGATAATTACCAACAGGCGATCGTCTTTACCATTTAATATGTTGTGAATCGCGGTACGCGTATCAAAGATTAACTTGGTCGCCGACTCAGAAATGGTGCAATCTTCATGTAATTGTTCAGGCGATATTACTTCATTCATCGCAGTAATGCGTAAATCGTCTGTTTTATATTTCATGCTCATAACTAATAATTATTTAATTAAATGTTTATTCATAAATGCCGCAGCGCGCTGAACCGCATCTTTTGATGCTAAATCATCAGCAAATGTTCTGACATTTTCTGGCCGGAAATCAAAGCCACGGCCTACACCCGGGTAAACGATGACACGGGCATCACGGCCTTTCTCACGTAATGACTTAATACCCGACTCTATGACCCGGCGGCGCTGATATTGTTCTTCATCACCAATGAACACCAGCATCGGAATTTTCATTTCATCCACTTCCGGCGCATAGCCATAAACCTGTAATGCCTCTGGCGCATTGGGATCTTGCAAATGCGGATAATAAGACACGTAACATGCCACATTTTTTTGCTGGCGCTTAAATGTCGTTGCCACTTTCAACGTGTAGTAGCCACCTCGAGTATGTGAGTACAAACACGCTTTTTTGCTGCTGATGTCTTTTCTTGCCAGCAACACGCTTAAGCCCTGGTTAACATCTTTTTCCAGCTCGTAATCGTGCTCAACTGGATGGGTACCCATAAAATGCGCCTTGTAGATATCAGGTGCCAAAACGACAAAGCCCTGCGCCGCAATACGCTTCACATGACGCTGTATCAATTCATCCAGGCCACGCCGCCCATGCTGGAATAAGACCGCGGGGTATTTACCCTTTTTCTTCGGCCTGGCCACCATAACGGGAACGTCGACACCGTCACTCTCGTAGCTACTCCATTTAACATCGAGGTCATAGTTTTTCGATGTGGTAATTTTGCCTTCATTCCACCATGTATTACTCCACCACCAACTATTATCAGCCTTTTCCTGGTGTGCATGAGCTGAAGGCATGGCAGCCAAATTTAAAACTAAAGCCAAAAGCCCATATAAAGGCAAATTTTTTCCCATTTTTAATCCCAATTCAGACAAAACGGCGGGGGATCCGGGGGAATTCGGGCCCAGCCAATAAAAAGTCGGTTATTTTACTCTAGCTTTCGGCTAAATACCTAATAATTAAGTATAAATGCTGTGTATTTGGCTATTTTAAAGGGAATTCAAGGGGTGGAGGGCTGAAAAGCGGCGGTTTTAGTTAAAACTGGGGGATGATGTCGCTAGCAGGACACTAAATTACTGATTCTATCTAAAAACAGGTTTTCATTAATAGGTTTAGAAAAGAAGCCACTCAGACCAAATGACTCGGCATTTACAGCACTGATTTTTTCACTGTAGCCGGTAATTAATAAAACCGGAAGAGTCGGACGGAGCTCTAATATGGCCTGGGTGATTTCAACACCGGTTAAACCTGGCATGACCTGATCGGTGACGATTAAGTCAAAATCATCCGGATGCTCCTTAAAATAGTTTAAGGCTTCAACCGGCTCATTTAGCACTTTGACGCCGTAACTTTCAGCCTCTAATAAAGCACCGAGATACTCAGATACGAGTTCATCGTCATCAACGACTAAAATATGACGTTTTGTTGCTAGCCTGCTTGCCACTATTCTTAACCTGCTTGCTACTAAATAAATTCGATTTCAAAATAAGTCTATACCAAATTTTTAGAATCGTCTTGGGCGAAATGTTAAATTTTGAAATGTTTACTTTGTTGTAACAAATTGCATCACATTTTTATATTGACCATATTTCATCAGATCACTAAAAAGTCAGATTACGTATTGCATTTTTTATTTTCGCTTTTTTTTACGCGATAAATTTTTTTCCTTTTTACCTTGAATTTCAGGATTGGTTATTTTGTGTTCACCTGAAAATTTTGTTACAAATCGTTTTTTCGAGCCTGTTTTTTTCCCTGAACTTTTTTCCAGACTACCTTTCGGTTGAAACGAAGGAATTAAATGCCGCTTACCATTACCAATTAAATCTGCACGACCTAAACGTTTTAAAGCTTCTCGTAATAACGGCCAGTTTTTTGGATCGTGATAACGTAAAAATGCTTTATGTAATCGTCTTGCTTTTAAATTTTTCGTAGTCACAACATCTTCACTATTATGAGTGACACGCTTTAAGGGATTTTTTTCTGTGTAATACATGGCACTGGCTGTAGCCATTGGTGAAGGTAAAAATGTTTGTACCTGGTCGGCACGAAAACCATTTTTCTTTAACCAGATTGCAAGGTTCATCATGTCTTCATCAGTTGTTCCGGGATGAGCGGCAATGAAATAAGGAATCAGATATTGTTCTTTACCAGCTTTTTTTGTTGCCGCTTCAAACATTTCTTTAAAGCGATCATAAGTACCAATACCCGGCTTCATCATTTTCGATAAAGTATTCTCTTCGGTATGTTCAGGCGCAATTTTTAAGTAACCACCAACATGATGTGCGACTAACTCTTCAACATATTCCGGTGATTCAACCGCTAAGTCATAACGTACACCGGAACCAATCAGTACTTTTTTAATACCCGGAAGTTTACGTGCACGCTTATATAAAGAGACTAAAGGCGAATGATCGGTGTTTAAATTCTGACAGATACCCGGGTAAACACAGGATGGTTTACGACAGGCGGCTTCTATCTCTCGACTCTTGCAGGCAAGACGATACATGTTTGCGGTAGGACCACCGAGGTCAGAAATTATTCCAGTAAAGCCCGGCACCGTATCCCGTATTGTTTCTATTTCCTGGATGATAGAATCTTCTGAACGGTTTTGAATAATGCGTCCTTCATGTTCTGTAATCGAACAAAAAGTACAACCACCAAAGCAACCACGCTGAATCGCAATTGAAAAACGAATCATTTCATATGCAGGAATTTTTTTATCCGCGTAAGCTTTATGAGGCAAACGGGTATAAGGTAGTTCATACAACCGATCCATTTCTTTTGATGTTAAAGGAATAGGCGGTGGATTTAGCCAAATGTCTCGCTTACCATGACGTTGTACTAAGGCACGTGCGTTACCCGGGTTAGTTTCTAAATGTAAAATACGCGAGGTGTGTGCATAATATACTTTATCTTTTATTACCTGTTCGTAAGATGGTAAGCGTATAAAACTTGTTGCACGATCAAGTTTTGCAATACGTTTCTTTTTTAACTGTGGCTGAAAATTAACAACGGTATTTGAGCTGGCATCGTCAACATCACTGTAATCAGGGATCGTTTCATCATAAGGATTTTTATTTTTTTCTACTTTACCAAGCTCATCAATATGCGTTGAATCAATTTCACTCCATTCTTCCGGTAATTCTTTACGAATAAATCCAGTGCCACGAATATCAGTAATATCTTTTATATTTTCATTTGCTGCTAAGCGATGCGCAATTTCAACGATCTGACGTTCACCATTTCCATATACCAGCATATCCGCCTTGGAGTCTAATAAAATAGAACGCTTAACTTTATCCGACCAGTAATCATAATGTGCGATTCGGCGTAAAGAAGCTTCAATACCACCTATCACGATAGGGACATCATTAAATGCTTCGCGCGCCCGTTGAGCGTAAACAACCACCGAGTGATCCGGACGTTTTCCCCCTTCTGCACCGGCAGTATATGCATCATCCGAACGAATACGACGATCTGCGGTGTAGCGGTTGATCATCGAATCCATATTACCGGCCGTTACGCCAAAAAATAAATTCGGTTTACCCAGTGTTTTAAATGCTTCAGCGCTTTTCCAGTCTGGCTGGGAAATAATACCGACACGAAAGCCCTGTGCTTCCAGTAAACGCCCAATAAGCGCCATACCAAAACTTGGGTGATCGACATAAGCATCGCCGGTAACCAGGATAATATCGCAACTATCCCAACCCAGGTCATCCATTTCTTGCCGCGACATGGGTAACAGCGTGGATGTACCAAAGCGTTTAGCCCAGAACTGACGATATGAGAAAATATTTTTTGCTGATTCCATGATGATTTGAAGGGTTTAACTGAAAAATTGTAACGTCAATTATAGCCTAGTCTTTGACATGAAAGTGCAAAAAGACTGTCACAAAGCTGCAATATCTTGTGTCTACATTTCTTTATATGTTCAATATTAAGGAAATCAACATGTCCAGGTATAAATTAATAAGTATAGAATCAACCAGCCCACCGGCCGGATCAGTTTTTAAACGCTGGTACAAATTTGTCATCGCTAACGAAAAAAATTCGATAACAAATTTACGTTCTGGAACTGAAAAAGAAGTTCGCCAATTTGCCATCGAAGCAGTGAACCGATTAAACGAAAAATATCTTACTCACATTCAATTTAAACATCACAAACCCGTCAACGACAATATCAATAATATTTATCTTTAAGACTAAAAATAAGAGGAACCTAGCTATGAAGCAAGATAAAATGACACCCTTTGAACAATGGCGCTGGAAAATCAACAGAAAGGTTGCAGAATTTATTCATCAACCTGATGATTTAAACCAGGCAGAGCTTGAAGCTATGATAGATAGTTATCGCAACTATCATAGAATGAAAACGTTTATTAATGTAAAAAATTATTAGGCGACTCACCTTAAGTCGAATTTATTACTCCTTCCATGTAAACAATTACTGTTCATTAATTCTTCTATGTACGTATCAAAATCTGGGAAAGTAAAACTTTCGTTATTATTTTTTCGCATTTGTAACGAAAGTAAATTATCTATCACGTCAGAGTAAATTTTCATTACCCGCGCTTTACGTAAAGACTTAATTTCCTTTACTATTTCTTTTTCATCAGAACTGGCAAGATAATAAAACATCAGCATTACATTTTTTGAATTAATATCCAGTTGGCCTAATGTGCCATAAACATGGTGTTGTGGTGGAAATATAGGTGCAATCATTCTTATTAATTGGGTAACGGTTTTAATCTTTAAATACAAATTTGCATTACTATTATTTTTCATAATAAGCGTAACAAAATCCAGCAAAGGCATTGTTTTTAATTTTACCCGACCGACATAATCGGATAGATGTGCATAATATTGATCGGGTGATAATAAGTAAGCTGTTGCCAGCCAGTAAAGTCGTGTTTTCTCATTCAGTGTTTCATCCTTTGCCAGAATTTTTTTACACACCGTCAGTAATTCAGATGTATCGCAATATTTAAATGCGAGCTGTAATAGCTGCAATAATGTTTTTGCTTTACAACGTTGCCAGTTTTCCAACAGTGACAAAACACTATATTGAATGATTTCAATATCCGGATTGTTACCTAAAATAAGATCACGACCTGGTAAAAATGTAGCATTGTTATTTAACATTGCTACCCAATATTTTCTTAATGCAGATTTTATAATGTCTTTGTCTTCTGCAAGTAAGTTATCAAACCAAATATCATGGTGTGCCGAGGTATTTGAAAAATGAAACGCCACGGCCTTTTCAAGCAGTTCTTGGTTTACCTGTTTAATGCTCGCCAGCGACTGCTGAGCAAGCAAATCAAGACCTGCAAGAACAACATAGCCTTCTGCATACTCATCTTTTTTAGCAGCTGCATGCCCTATTTCTTCTACCGAAGGTAAATTATTTAAATCTATACTGGCTAAAAACCCTGAAAAGATTGCGTCAGCAAGCTCTTCATTTGCCAATAATTTTACTTTTTCTTTTTCGGCTAATTCACTGTCTATCACATAAAACATACCAAGGTAGGCCTTGGCAAAAGGAATCAATACCTGGATATTTTCGCCTGTTTTTATTAAATTTATATCTGATAACAATGTCTCATCGTTTTCAGAACGGGTTAAATCAAAGTCCAAAATAAATAACCTTATTATTTGATAGTCATTAAACCAACATTATTACATAAATTTTTATTATTGTTTTTTACTGATATAGTAACTTATTCAAGATGATTGATTAAAAGGAATCAATAATGTCATTACCAGCACTAAAACTGATTAGTTTTACACTCTGCCCCTATGTACAACGGGCAATGATCGTTTTAAAAGAAAAAAATGTGCCGTTTGATATTGAGTATATCGATCTGTCTGAACCACCACCCTGGTTTTATGACATATCTCCCCTGGAAAAAGTACCCGTGCTTTTAGTCAACGATGAGCCTTTATTTGAATCCATGGTCATCTGTGAATACCTTGATGAAATCACCGAAGGATCATTGTATCCGTCAGATGCTTTCGCCCGCGCCAGGAACCGCGCCTGGATTGAATTTGGTAATGATATCCTCAATACAACCTACGAGTTCTATACCACGGAAGATGAAAAACGCTTTAAGCATTTAAAAAATACTTTGATGGATCGTTTTGAAGTTCTTGAGGATGAGTTTGCAGGTGACAGTTTCTTTAACGGTGATAATTTTTCAATGATCGATGCGGTCTATGCCCCGGTTTTTCGCTATCACCAACGTATAGCTGGCTATAAAGACTATGGATTATTTGAAGATGCACCGAACATTAAAGCCTGGGGAGATCGTTTAATGCAAAGACCATCTGTTATTAGCTCTGTACCTGATTCTTATGATAGTGACATGACAAACTATATTAAAAAACTTACCTCTGTATTCCGTAACGAAATTAGTGAGCAGTTAAAGTAGTGCCTATAGTCGCTATTAAATTCGTATTCAACACGTGATTCAGATATATTTAAATTAACTTATTCTTTAACTGGTAGAACAATGTCTGAACCAAGTGAACAAGAAGATCTGCTTTCAATCATAAACTTACTTGCCGGCGCGGCCCAGGCTGGCTCACAAGGCATCATGGCACAAGCGGCTTTGAACGTTATACTGGCTTCCGAAGCAGTGGTCAGATCTCGAAATATGGAGCTGGATCAGTCTATTCAGGATGCGGCTATGAATGCTTTAAACGATGCTCAAAGCGCGTTATTCAAAGCATCTACGGTGGAAGGAGCGATGGAAGAAGCGAAACAGGATATTATTAATAATAAACAAAAAGTTTATGATCCAAACCTGAAAAAAGGCCATTAATCTTCAGGTTATTGGCCTTTTCATTTTAAGACTTATACGGCTTGCGGTACGCCAAGTTCAAGACCACTGCCGGCCCAGGCCATCATGCCGCCACGTAAATTGTATACGTTATCATAACCCTGTTGCTGTAAAAACATGCAGGCCTGGGCTGAGCGAGCGCCACTACGGCATACCATAACCAGTGTTTCGTCTTGTGCTAATTCATTGATACGTAAAGGAATTGTATGCATTGGCAATGCCTCTGCACCGGGGATAATTCCGCTGTTAAGTTCAGCTGGTTGGCGTATATCTATAACGCGAATGGCATTACCTTTTTCTTTTAATTGAGCCAGTTCTGTCACTTCAATTTCTTTAATCAAACTCATGTTTTATACCCAAGATTATCTAAAGAACAGATAGTATATTAGCAAAATCTAATATTTCAAGCTTTTTAAGACTAAATTGACGGGTAAATCCGTACTAAAACGTTAAATTATGTATATTCAGGTAAAATATGCTGTTTTTATTCAACATTTGAAGAATTATGGTCAGTCGTCAACACAGTAATAAGCGCGAAGAACGCTACCGAAATGCAATGCGGCGCTACAAGAAAGACCGCCAGCGTAACGTGCTTGCACAACCTGGAGAGCACACCTTTATCCTGGTTCTGGATCACCTCCAGGCTGGCTTTAATGTGCCTAAAATCTTTCGCTCGGCTGAAGCCTTTGGTGCGCATGAAATTCATCTCATCAACATCGATGCTTTTGATCCTGCACCTGCCAAGGGCGCGTTTCGAAAAGTACCGGCTAAATTTCACAGCAATATCGCAGATTGTTTCGCTCACCTCAAACAACGAGGCTACTCACTGTTTACCCTTGAAGCAGACAAGGGTGAAACTTTGTATGAATCAAAGCTACCGGAAAAAAGTGCTTTTATCCTCGGTAATGAAGAACGAGGAATTAGTTTTGACTACAGCGCTTTTCCAGAAATAAACATTCTCAGTATTCCACACTTTGGAGAAACTGAGAGTTTAAATGTCAGTGTTGCAGCATCTATCGTGATGTATGAATACCTGTCGCAACATCATAAGAAAAAATAAACTATTCTATCCAGGCAAGCGCGTCTTCTATTTTTCGAAATGTATTAATAGAAACCGGACGATCATTACTCCAGCCTTCATAAACCCGGGTCATGCCATAGGCAAAATCATCACTGGCAACCAGTGCTAATTTATAACTAACCCCATTTTTATCAAACGCGTTACGTGCAACCTCACTGATCTTTTGCGCATCTTCTGAACTCAATTCTACCGCAGTACCTGCTTCGACAACCCAAATAGCATCCATACCTATTTTATACTTTGGATTGGCTAAAGTGTTTTCGATTGTTTCGGTGATGGTACACATCGAAATACTATCGGCTAAATGATGTATAATTAGATTTTTCTTTTCATTGACTTTTGTATTTACAGTCATCCTTAACTTGCCCTTAAGATAAATCGCCCACCTGTAATTATTTATTTAGTACAGCAGCTAAATTATATCGGCTAGCAACCCATCCATAGGCACACTAATATAATTTACATCTATCCTTTAAAAATAATCTCAAAAATATATAAATAAATCAATGATAGAGCTCCCATTCTTAAACAAAATAATTAACGAATTGCTATACTCTGTTAATGCTATACAAAATGTAGATATTATTTTTTTCTCTGAATAAACTGGGAATGCAATGAAATTTAAAATTTTATCGGTAGGACAAAAATTTGAGTATCAAGGTCAGGTCTACGTAAAAACTTCACCAATCGTCGCAAGCAATGTTGAAACGGGACATAACAAGATGATCCCTCGTTACGCAGTATTAACCTTACTTGATAACAATGGAACTTCAGAAGAAAAAAACACCAATAAATCTGTTTATACCGGTGATGTATTAACTGCGTTTAATTCCTTTTATGAAAAGTGCATTCAGTCGCTTGAAGATAGAAATGTACTTATTCCTGAAAGCTTCATCAGCTAAATAATCGGCAACACCGTCTGGTGTAGCTGTCATACCTTTATCGCCTTGATTCCAGCCAGCAGGGCATACTTCACCATGTTCTTCTGTGAATTCTAAAGCATCGACCATACGAATCATTTCATCAACATTTCTGCCTAAAGGTAAATCATTAACAACTTGATGACGTACCACGCCTTTCATATCGATTAAGAAAGAACCACGGAAAGCAACAGCTCCATCCGGCGTTTCTACATCATAGGCTTTACATATAGCATGTGTCATATCTGCAACAAGGGTATAACCTACCGGACCAATACCACCTTTATTTACAGGCGTGTTACGCCATGCATTATGTGTAAAGTGAGAGTCAATAGAGACACCAATGACTTCAACATTACGTTTTTTAAACTCCTCCATGCGATGATCAAACGCAATCAACTCCGAAGGACAAACGAATGTAAAATCCAGAGGATAAAAGAAAATTACGGCATACGTGCCTTTCGTTGCTTTCTTAAAATTAAACTCATCTACAATTTCACCACTGCCCAGCACTGCTGGTGCCGTGAAATCTGGTGCTTCACGACCTACTAATACACCCATGGAAATCTCCTTAAACTTAAACTATTAAAAATTTAGACGCATTCTATGCATAGTAAAGATCAACTTCAATACATATTCCAATTATTAGGCTATTTGATCATCAGCCACATGATACTTAGGATCTTCCATCAGATTTACTTCCACCAGATCGCCTGCCTTCTTTAATAACTCACGGCATTCCGGACTCAAGTGACGAAAGTGTAATGTCTTGCCTGCTTTAATATATTTCACAGCTAAGTTATCAATGGCTTCAATTGCAGAATGGTCGGCTACCCGAGAATTTTGAAACTCAATAATAACTTCCTGTGGATCTTCTTCTGGATTAAATAATTCCATGAAGCTTTTCACTGAACCAAAAAATAATGGTCCATTTAACTCATAAATACGGATACCGTATTCATTGTCATAGCCTTTTATATTTATATGTGAAGCATGATCCCAGGCAAAGAACAAAGCAGATACAATCACACCAACAACAACAGCTACCGCTAAATCGGTTGCCACGGTGACAGCTGAAACCAGGATTAAAACAAAGGCATCTGTTTTTGGGATCTTGTCCATGATGCGTAGGCTCGACCATTCAAATGTGCCGAGCACCACCATGAACATAACACCAATTAATGCAGCCATTGGTATTTGTTCAATCAAACTCGAAGCAAACAAAATAAAAACTAATAAGAACAGGGCTGCTGAAATACCGGATAAACGTTGACGTCCACCGGAGTTAACATTAATCATGCTTTGCCCAATCATGGCACAACCACCCATACCGCCAAAGAAACCCGTTGCTGTATTGGCAATACCCTGGCCCACGCATTCTTTATTACCACGGCCGCGTGTGTTGGTAACATCGTCAATTAACTGCAAGGTTAACAACGATTCAATTAAACCAATCGCGGCCAACACTAAAGCGAATGGGAAAATAATATAAAGCGTTTCCAGTGTGAAAGGAACTTCAGGAATATGAAATGGTGGGAAAACACCTTCGATTGATGCTAAATCGCCGACTGAATTGGTATTAATATCAAAACCAATCACCATGAATGAAACCACTAAAATCGCTGCCAATGCTGCAGGAAAAGCAGCGGTAATTTTTGGTAAGTAATGCATAATGGCCATGGTTAGCGCCACTAAACCTAATAAGACATATAAGCCTGAACCACTCATCCAGTCCATACTGCCATCAGCCTGCTCAACCTGAAAATGCTGTAATTGCGCCAGGAAGATTACGATGGCGAGACCATTAACGAAACCCAACATAACCGGGTGTGGCACGATGCGGATATATTTACCCAGACGTAAAACACCCGCTGTAATTTGTAAAATACCAGTTAAAACAACCGCGGCAAATAAGTATTCCACGCCATGCTGAGCCACTAGCGCTACCATCACCACGGCCATGGAGCCTGTTGCGCCAGAAATCATTCCAGGGCGACCACCAAAAATAGAGGCTAATAAACCCACCATAAATGCAGCATATAAACCAACAAGCGGAGATACGCCAGCAACAAAAGCAAAGGCGACAGCTTCAGGCACCAGTGCCAGCGCAACGGTTAAACCTGAAAGAATCTCGTTTTGAAAACATGCGCGATTAGCACAACCCAACTGGAACATAACAAACTCCGGCACTTTTATAGCGATGGCAAAAAAGAGGCGAATAATAGCAGAAAAGCTGCGCTAAAACTTTATTTTGTATAAACCTGGCTCAACCAGATAAAAGTTTGATTCTGATAAGATTTTTTAAAGCCCGCGGCCTTGATCCAGCGCTCTATATCAGCAGGATTATGCACATAAGCCCTGAAATCTGATCCGATTACTTTAAAGATAACAGCCATTACTTCAATGACCAGCCTGATGAACCAGCGTTTTCTTGGATAAGTTAAGCCAATCACCCGCTGCGTTTTCACCACAGAACTATTCACTAATAACTCGGCATGAGGATAACAGCAAACCACTTTATCCAATATGGTGACTTCGGCAGGATCAACCTGATCTAATAACTCAATAAAATCACCCTGCAGGTAAGTGACTCGATCACTTAAGCCTTTTTGTTCTGCCCATGTTTGTGCTTCTTTTAACATATCGGGCGCAAGGTCGATGCCTGTCGCACTTTTAGCACCTTTTTCTAACAACACCTGGTGCAAATACCCCACGCCACTGCCTATTTCTAATAGTGTAGAATTTTTATAGCCTGCTTGCTGCAACCCTTCAATCAATTGTAATTGTGAAGGCTCAAATCCTTTTTTCGTAAAACGCCGACGATAGCTACGCGCGAACAACGAAAATAATCGTCCCCCGGATTTTGAATGTGGGCAGCAACAGCTCATCTATGATTTAAACTTTTCCATCCATTTTACGGTAAATGCCGTACCGAAAAACATGCCAGCAAATGCCAGCATCGATTCAAATGACAAGGTAGAGATACCGGTTAAACCCTGACCGACATTACAACCATAAGCCATAATGCCACCAATGCCCATTAGGCTACCGCCAACAACAGCCATTCTTGCCGAGCTTACTGATGGTTTTTCAAACTTAAATTGGCCTTTAATAAAAGAGAACACTAGTGCTGTAACAAAAATGCCAATCACGAATGAAATAGCAAAAGAAAGGGCAGGGAATTTAGCCGCTATTATAATGTAACCAAATCGTGCTAATGGTCCTGAAACAGTTATTGCAGATGGCTTGGTGGGATCAAATTCATCCTGCGCTAACACGCCGGTAATATACCAACCACAAACAACCATGAAGCCAATGATTGCACCGCCAACTACCATTGCCATAGCATCCGGATTCCAGTTTTTAACCAGGTACGCCAACATCAAGCCTACAAAAACCACTGCAAGTAACCATTGAGGCATACCTAAAATCGTTGCAATAGAAGCATCACCTGTGAGTTCCGCTGAGGTGGCATGAGTAATATCCAAACGAGTGGTTTCTAAAAAACTAAACTGCGCTGATGCAGCTAGTAACATAAAAAAGATCAGTGCAATAATGGCAGTCAGGTTGCCTTCTGCGGATTTTACCAGGGTGCGTGTGGCACAGCCCCCGGCTAAGACACCTCCAATACCAAATAGCAAACCACCTATAGCTGCACCAAACCAGTCAAGTTGTGAGTTACGGTATGAGGAATCAGCAATCGCTACCGTGTCGGTAAATTCAAGCAGTTGCGTACCGGTAATCGCCACGGCTAATGCCGCAATAAAAGCAAGTATCTGGCGGTTATCCTTAATTAAAATGTAATTTCCCAGCGCTGCTACCATGCAAAAACGAAAATGTTGTACCAAATAGCCAAAAATTGCGCCAACAGCCAAACCACCACCAACTAACCACGTGTTTAACTCTTCCATAACATCACCTAGAAAATATTATTGTTAAAACTAACCATATCAAGTCTAAATAACTAAACCAATAGCTTTATATACTCTTATTGTATATGCGTTAAAATTGCATTATAACAACTCTTTTTGCCCTCAAAAGTAATCGTTGCCACACCAAACTTATTTGCTGTAGCAGTATTTGCCGCACTATCATCAATAAACAAACATTCATGTGGATTTAAATTATAACGCTCAAATAAAATTTCAAAAATTCGCTTACCTGGTTTAGCAACGTTTTCAACACCCGAGGTTACTATGCCATCGAACAAGTCAAACAACTCATATTGATCTCTGAGATGCTTAAATAGCTCGGGAGATATATTCGATAAACAATACGCATTAAGATTTTTTTCTTTAACGTCTTTAAGTAACTCAAACGTCCTTGTTATTAATATTAATGATTCTTTAGTTTGTTTAAAAAGTTTTTGTGTTTGTTCCAGCTTAATATTTAATCTATTACTCGCTCTTTCAATTGCTTGCTCTTCTGTTAGTAAGGCACAGTCAAAATCCATCCAGTCTTTGTGATAATAAAGCTCACTCTGGATTTTTTTTTGTAATTCAATGTCATCAGTAAAACCCTGTGTTATTTTTTCAGGATTCCAGTCAAACATCACCGCACCCAGGTCAAAAATAACATTTTTTACTTTAAGATTGCTCATGTTTACCTTTATTAAATATCAAATATAAGCCAAGTAATATAACGGGAATACTTAACCACTGTCCCATTTTTATAGCAAGTAGTGGTGAGAATGCTTCCTGCGGAACTTTAAGAAACTCAATTAAGAAACGTGAAGCAAATATAACCACCATTAACAAACCCATCATAAAGCCTGGCTTTAGTTTATCGCTTTGTTTCAAATACAAATATGACAACAACAGGAACAAACCTAAATAGACTAAAGCTTCATAAAGTTGAGCTGGATGGCGAGGAATTAAATCTATACGAGTAAATACCACAGCCCATGGTACAGAGGTCTGAATGCCTAAAATCTCAGAGTTAAAAAAGTTACCCATGCGAATAAAGAAAGAGCCTAACGCAATCACTATGGTCATTCTGTCGAGCAACCATAAAAACGTCATATCAGAAGTTTGTTTTGCGTAAACGTACATTGCGATGAGCATACCGACCACGCCACCATGACTGGCCAAACCACCCTGCCAAATTTTTAATATTTGTAAAGGATTCGATAAGTAAAAACCGGGATCATAAAATAAACAATGAGCTAAACGCGCACCCAGTATGGCTCCCAAGGCCATATAGATAAACAATCTATCAATGGTATTAATTGATTTACCTTCACGTTTGAAGATCCAACCCATGATATGAAAACCAATAAAAAATCCCGAAGCAAATAAAAATCCATACCAGGCAATACTAAAATTGCCAAAAGATATTAATAGTGGACTAACATCCCAGTGAAAATAATCAGACGTATTTAACATTTTATTTAACCTAATAATGACTTAATCGCATCATTTATTTTTTGTATTTTTTCAGTTTCACCACCGCGATCCGGATGGTGCTGCATAATCAATCGGCGATATTCCTGTTTTATTGTTTTATCATCGACAGGATCTTTTAATCCTAATTCAGCCAATGCGGCTTCACGATTATCATAATGATGATACTTTTTCCAAAAAGAACTTAGCATGTCATAGACATCATCTTCTGACGTATTATCCAGGTTGGAAAAATCAAGGTAATATGACATCAATTTCTGTTCTTCTTGTATTGCGTTTTCACCATTACTATAAGGCAGCAACTGAATGTTTAAGGTATGAATATTTAATAAGTGTGTTTTATTTTTTAAATATTTATTACGTAACGTGTATAGCGCGTGGAATAAAATAAAGTGC
>CAMYJG010000025.1 GCA_947258695.1 uncultured Ectothiorhodospiraceae bacterium
AAAACAAGGACTTTAAAGTAACTATTAAAAATACAGGGCAAACCTTTGAGGTCAAAGGCGGCATCAATCTTTTGCAAGCTGCAAAGAATGCTGGTATCGATTGGCCTTGCGATTGTAAAGTTGGTTCATGTGGTTCTTGCCGTGCAAAGCTAGTGAGCGGAAAAGTTAAAGAATTAACTGACTTTGCTTATACCCTAGATGGCGATATGTTGAAAAACAATTACATCCTTGCTTGTCAATCCCGTTTGAAAACTGATCTTGAAGTTGAGGTTGATTTTGATCAAGGCGCAATCAACCCAGATTACAAATCTTAAACATTACTTTTCTCATAAAGCGTGGTGAACTATTTGCCACGCTTTTTTATTGCCTAAAATGTTTTTCAATATGCACGTCGCCCGCTAATGACATTTTGGACTAGCCTACAAATTTGGAAAGAAAGTGCTTACAACACCATGTGGTGTTTAATTGGCTGCTCAATTAGTGACTTTGGCTCCATTGCCTTTTTTCAATTCACTAAATTAATATCAATCCATTGCTTATACTCACCTTAGCGGTGATTAATGGATTGAAAACTAGCATAGTTCTATAAACCGCCATACTGAGCAGAAAAGGTATGACACTTAAAAATGCACTCAGCACTGCACTAGGTATGAGTTTTATATCGATGGTTTCTATGGAAGTAGCCATGAATATTACCGATTACTTTTTAACCGGCCACGCAAAATTAATTTGGTGGGTTATCCCTATAATGCTTTTAGTAGGGTTTTTAACTCCTTGGCCATATAATTATTGGCGTCTAAAAAAGTTTGGCCAAGCTTGTTGCCACTAAAATAGTGCCAAAAATAATATTACAAGAAAAATCAGAAGACAGCTCGCATAGTCAATTTCAATTACTTAAAGAAAATCGCTTTCGACCTTTCTTTCTGACTCAGTTCTTTGGCGCCTTTAATGATAATGTCTTTAAAAATGCATTATTTATACTTATTGCATTTCAAAGTAGCTACGCAGGCTCTACTGACTCAACCAATATCATCAACCTGGCAGCTATTCTATTTATAGCGCCGTTTCTATTGTTTTCCGCAATAGCAGGCCAAATTGCTGATAGATATGAGAAGTCATCTTTAATCAGGCGCATAAAACTAGCAGAGATCTGTATCATGTTAGTTGCAGCATTTGGCTTTTACTTTCAAATAATTCCTCTACTTTTATTTGCATTATTTTCAATGGGTATGCAATCGTCACTATTTGGCCCGATTAAATATTCTATCATTCCACAGCACCTTAAAAAAGATGAACTCGTTGGAGGAAATGCTCTAGTCGAAACTGCAACATTTGGTGCAATTTTACTCGGTACGATGTTAGGTGGAATTTTAATTGGTCTATCTGCTGGCACTAAATTGCTAATACCGTTCGCAATGTTAACGCTAGCGATGCTGGGTTTTCTAAGCAGTATAAAAATTCCTCTTGCTCCAGCAGTTGACCCTAATTTAAAGCTTAAATGGAATACTCTATCTGAAACATTTAACAACCTGGCTGCACTACGAGAAAATAGAACCGTATTTAATTCAGTCCTAGGTGTTTCGTGGTTTTGGTTTTTAGGATCAACTTACATAACACAGCTACCTAATTTCACACGTCTTTCATTAGGTGCTAATGAACAAGTTGTAACATTTTTTCTTGCTCTTTTTATTAAGTTGCTTAAGTCTTTTTTTCATTCTTTTTATTTGGTGCGTATAAATTGCAAGTTCACTGTCACCTTGCATAATTTTTAATAATCGCTTTAATATTTTTTTCTCTGAAGGACCCCTGGTTTTTATCATTTCAAAATTATCGGGTTTAAAAAATGAGCCCGAATCAATGGCTTTGTATTTATATGAACCAAGAAAATAAACTCCGGGCCTTTTAATTATTTTGCTGGTTTGATTACGCCCACTACCACCAAAATTATAGGTGTAAATAGTATTACTATAAAACCGGGTACTTCGTCCAAACTCGTCAACTTGTATGGAACCCTTACCAACGCCAACGTGATAAAACAACCCTTCATTAACAGCAGCGTTATAATAAGCTTTTTTAGGCTTGTATTGTTTTATTGAAACCCAGTCTATACCACCCCAGGAAGGTGCATCTTTCATATCAAAGTAACCGAATACCACTGATAGCGTTTTATCCTTAGGATCAACCGGTTTACCCTTTGAAGCACAACCACTGGTAATAATAATTGCGGGTAATAATAAGAAAAGAGTAATTAATGTTTTAGTTACCGAACCGTTCCTGATGAACATATGATGCTCCATTTAACATTATTAGAGTTGCTGCTGTATTTATAATATAGTATTACATCTATAGTGCACATAAAATTTATTGTCAATTTAGAAACCGATATCCTTTATTTATAAATTTGTGATCTAAAACAAACAAATACATCCTGAGTTTATAAACTATTTATAGTCTGAGTATAACTGACAAATTTTTTCAGAGGTTAAGGTAAAAGGCTCATCCCAAAACACGGTTTCTTTAACTGCATAAAGATAATTTCGTCACTTCAATTAAAAATGGTGCGAAAGGCTTTATCGTAAATCCTCACACCCAGGGAAAAGTCGAAAGCCTGGTTGCCTCATATCTAAAATCCCGTTTAAAAGATTTTTTATCACCCTCGCTGTTTTTTATCCATTTCAATTAAAGCTTTTTATTTTTTTCAGCTACATTTTCTAATGACGTTACTCTGGGCTTATAGTTTTTCGTGTTCCCTCATTTAGATATCAAGTGACTGGGTTTAAAGCACCAATTTGCCCTTTTTGCCTAAGAAACAATCCAGCAATGTGGCTTTAGGCCATTCTCTGAGCTTCAATTCATCTGTAAACTTGCAGCATGGCTGGCCGTATTCCACAACAATTCATTGATGACCTGTTAAACCGCGTCGATATTGTCGAAGTGATTGACTCACGCGTGCCATTAAAGAAAAAAGGCAAGGAATATACGGCCTGTTGCCCATTTCACTCAGAAAAGACCCCTTCTTTCACCGTGAGTCAGAACAAACAGTTTTATCACTGCTTTGGCTGCAAGGCGAATGGCTCGGCAATTGGCTTTTTAATGGAATATGAGCATATGAGTTTCCCCGATGCCATAGAAGAGCTTGCCCGCAGCCAGGGAATTGAGGTGCCTTACGAAGGTGGCCAACGCCCGGATCCGGCACTGAAAAAAGCCCAGACCGATCTATATGAGCTGATGGCTGATGCTAATCAATTTTATCAAACACAATTACGCCAACACGCTGACGCAGAAATCGCCATTCGCTACCTGAAAGAGCGTGGCCTTAGTGGTGAAGTCGCTAAAGATTTTGGTATTGGCTATGCTCCAGATGGCTGGGACAACTTGCTCAAAGCCCTCGGCACCACAAAGGAACGTGAAAAAGGGCTGGTAACAGCCGGCATGCTGATCAAAAAAGATAACGGTAAATGTTATGACCGTTTTCGTGATCGGATTATGTTCCCAATTCGCGACCGGCGTGGTCGGTGTATTGCGTTTGGTGGGCGAATATTGCCTAAAGACACCCCTAACGATAAGGATGCAAAATACCTCAATTCCCCTGAAACACCACTCTTTCACAAGGGACGAGAACTGTATGGTTTATACGAAGCCCGCCAGGCGTTACGTGATATCCCTCGTTTAATGGTGGTTGAGGGGTATATGGATGTCGTGGCACTGGCTCAATTTGGGGTCAGAAATGCTGTGGCGACCCTTGGCACAGCCACTACTCCTGATCATTTGCAGCGCTTATTTCAGTTAACCTCGGAAGTGGTATTTTGCTTTGATGGTGACCGTGCAGGCAAAGATGCCGCCTGGCGTGCCTTACAAACCTGCCTGCCAGAAATGCGTGATGGGCGGGAAACCCGCTTCATGTTCTTACCTGATGGTGAAGATCCGGATAGTTATATTCGAAAAA
This sequence comes from uncultured Ectothiorhodospiraceae bacterium, assembly GCA_947258695.1. Taxonomy (GTDB): domain Bacteria; phylum Pseudomonadota; class Gammaproteobacteria; order UBA6429; family Thiohalophilaceae; genus JAGLTQ01. The sequence goes on from CAMYJG010000025.1 coordinate 3,947, forward strand.
TCGGTAAAGAGGCTTTCGAATCAGAGGTTAAACAGTCTCAAACTTTTTCTGAATATTTGTTCAAGCAATTAACCGAAGAAGCCGATATAAGCGGCATCGGAGGACGTGCCAAACTTGTTGAAACGGCTCGTCCCATGTTGTCGCAAATGCCCGAAGGGATATATCGTAAATTAATGTTTGAGCAATTAGAAAAATTAGGGCGGGTTGAATTATCCACAAGCACATCAGCACCACAAACAAATCGGCGATCAAGAGCATTTCGCCAGGCAGCAAAAAAATCCAGTGCCTCAATGACTCCGGTTCGAAAGGCGATTACCTATTTATTACATCAGCCAACGGTGGCAAAAGCCTGGCATGACACTGGCAGAAACAGCGAAATATTAAAAACACTGGATCTGCCCGGCATGGATTTATTACTAGAAGTACTTGAAATACTAAGGATTAATCCCAATTTAAGTACCAGTGCATTGATTGAACGCTGGCGTGAAACACCTTCGGGTAGCCACCTGGCCAAGCTGGCAAGTGAACAGCCCGAGTTAGAGGACGACGCAGCACTAGAAGTGGAATTCATCGCTACAATGGATGCCCTGCTAAAACAATCCGTTGATCATCGCTATGATGATTTACAGGCAAAATTAGACCATAGCACACTCAATGAAACCGAAATGGCGGAGTACAAAATGCTGTTGCAGCAACTTTATGCAGCAAAAAGTGCTTCAAAATCGGACTAATAGCAAATATTTGCTATATATATTAGAAGAAATCCGTAAAAACTAGTGTATAATTCGTTGGTTTTACGCCCCGATATTGTTAATACAGCTAAGAAGGCTTATATGTCGCAAGCAATGACTCAAGAAAAAACGCAATCTCAACTTAAGCTATTGATTGCAAAAGGAAAAGAGCAAGGATTCCTGACTTACGCGGAAGTTAACGATCACTTGCCTAACGATATTGTTGACCCAGAACAAATTGAAGAAATCGTTGGCATGATCAACGACATGGGTATTACCGTGCATGAAAAAGCACCTGATGCGGATACCCTACTTGAAGCCGGTAACTCTGTTGATGAAGACGCCGCTGAAGAAGCCGCCCAGGCCTTAGCCGCTGTTGATAGCGAATTTGGCCGCACCACGGATCCCGTTCGTATGTACATGCGTGAAATGGGAACCGTTGAACTACTCACCCGCGAAGGTGAAATCGCAATTGCCAAGCGTATTGAAGCCGGCCTACGTCACATGATGGCGGCACTTGCTTCATACCCGGAAACTATCCTGATGTTAATCGATTCATATGGCTTGATTGAAAAAGGCCAGATGAAACTCACCGATATTATTTCAGGTTTTATCGATCCCAATGCACCGGATAATATTCCTACACCCGCGGAAATTGCTGCTGCCAATGCCAGTAAAACAGCCGGTAATGCAGAAGAAAGTGATGACGATGACGCAGAAGAAGTTGATACCGGTATCGATCCTGAAGAAGCGCAGCAACGCTTTACCCTGATTGAAAAACTGCATAACAAGCATGTCGCGGCATTACAAAAACATGGCAACGACGATCCCAGGACTGTTACTGCACTGGAGTTAGTTCTGACTCAAATTTCTGAGTTAAAACTCACGCCTAAAATGACGGCAATGATTCAGTTTAATATGCGCGACTTGATTGCCCGTATTCGTGCCCAGGAAAAAATCATTCTCGACATTTGTGTTGAAGAAGCACACATGCCACGTAAACAATTCATCACCACCTTCCCCGATAGTGAAACCGATCTTAAATGGTTGGATCAACATATTGCGGCGGGCGAAAGTTACTCTGACGTGTTGAAAGAGCATCATGATGAAATATTAAAAGCACAAACCAAGCTGGTTAAAATAGCTGAAGAAAGTGGACTTAGCATCAGCGAAATTAAAGCCATTAATCGCAAAATGTCGATTGGTGAAGCCAAGGCTCGTCGTGCCAAGAAAGACATGGTCGAAGCCAACTTGCGTTTGGTTATTTCAATTGCGAAAAAATACACTAACCGTGGCTTACAATTCCTCGATCTTATCCAGGAAGGTAACATCGGCTTAATGAAAGCGGTGGATAAGTTTGAATACCGTCGTGGTTACAAGTTCTCAACTTATGCCACATGGTGGATTCGCCAGGCGATTACCCGTTCTATCGCTGACCAGGCGCGTACGATTCGTATCCCGGTGCATATGATTGAAACGATCAATAAACTTAACCGTATCTCGCGGCAAATGTTGCAGGAAATGGGTCGTGAACCTACGCCGGAAGAACTCTCTGAACGCATGGAAATGCCGGAAGATAAAGTTCGTAAAGTCCTTAAAATTGCTAAAGAACCCATCTCAATGGAAACACCGATTGGTGATGATGAAGATTCACACCTGGGTGACTTTATTGAAGATCAAAATGTTGAGTCCCCGGTTGACTCTGCAACCGCAGGTGGCCTGGGTGAAACCGTACAGGGTATTCTTGAAGGCTTAACCGCACGAGAAGCAAAAGTACTGCGGATGCGTTTTGGTATTGATATGAATACTGACCATACCCTGGAAGAAGTGGGCAAACAGTTTGATGTAACGCGTGAGCGTATTCGTCAGATTGAAGCCAAGGCCTTGCGTAAGCTACGTCATCCTAGCCGTTCTGATCATTTGCGTAGTTTTCTTGATATCGAATAAAAGCAAACTTACTTGGTCACATTAAAAAAGGCATCTTCGGATGCCTTTTTTTATAATTTACACTCAGGATTGTGATGTTCTGCATGACAATTTGAGCAAAGCAATTGACATTTTATTACTTCCGTTAAAATCACTTCCCATTTTCTGTTTGAGAGAGAACGAAGATCCAGTTGAAAAAGTTTCTCTTCTGGTTCTCTATGATGAAACTCAAGTGCAGAATAATTATTATTGTAACCACAAAGTTCACACTGGTTACCTTTTAACCTGATTAACTCAATTTTTCTTCTTCGACCTCTGTCTTGTTGTGCTTCATAAGACTGAAGAGATTGATTTAAAAATATATTTTTACATCCCCTGGAACAATACTTTGATTGCCTGCCAGTTAAGGCCTTACTGCACTGTAAACAAACTTTTTTCATTACAATATTAAGCTTATGTTATAAAACATAAGCCTATCAATAAAACAATAAAATTACGACTATAAATTTTAACAATCAACAATCATGTAGTAGAATGGCCCCCGTTTTGGGCCTATAGCTCAGTTGGTTAGAGCAGGGGACTCATCAAAATGGTGCGTTTATATCGAAAGGTATGAAATGAACGGGATGAATTCAGGGAAACCTTAACAGTCATTTTTATATGAGCTGATGGCAATCCTGAGCCAAGCTGAAAGTACACTTTCAGAAGGTGCAGAGACTACCTGAGAACTGGTTTTATTTTAAACCAAGCGTTCTTAATAACAGGCAAGAGCGTCCCGCCCCTAACAGACAAATTTGATCTTTGTGCTGAGGGTGATGAGATAGTCCACACTCGATAGAAATATCAAGATAATGTGAATCCCTTGGTCCTTGGTTCGAGTCCAAGTAGGCCCACCAATTCTTTTTTCAATCCACTACTGTTTGGATTGAAGATAATTCTCAATTCCAATTTTCTCAATCAAGCCTAGTTGTTTTTCAAGCCAATAGGCATGGTCTTCTTCTGTATCTGTTAACAGCTTTTCTAATATTTCTCTTGATTGATAATCCTGCTCTGTTTCACAAATGGCGATAGCTTCTTTTAGTGCAGCAACAACGGCATACTCAAGCTCAAGATCATAATTTAACATGTCTGGTACATTACTACCGACTTTCAAGCCTTCACGTTGTGACAGATCGGGCGTCGCTTCAAGGAACAGCATACGGCGAATCAGGGCATCCGCATGTTCCATTTCTTCTTCGGTTTCATGCTTGATACGCTCATAAAGTTCATTTAAACCCCAATCATCATACATACGTGAATGAATGAAATATTGATCAATCGCGGTTAACTCGCCCGCCAAGAGTTTTTGTAATTGCGCGATGACTTTTGTATTACCTTTCATAGTTTCGCCCCCTACATTCCAGATTGTAGATAATTTTGTATACCGAGCTTCTCAATTAAAGCAAGCTGGGTTTCACCCCAATCAACACGTTCTTCATTGTGCTCTAGAAGTTCTTCAAGGTGTTCACGGCTAATATAGTCGCCCGCTTGTTCACACTGGGCAATGGTTGCTTTCAAAGTGCCGTTGATGCGGTTTTCCATATCGAGATCATTTTTAATTACTTCAGGGACATCTTCTCCAATCAGGAGTTTACCCAGGTCTTGTAAATTAGGCAGACCTTCAAGGAAGAGTATTCGCTTAACCAGGCGATCGGCTTCTTTCATGGCGTGAATAGAAGCATCGTAATCGCGTTTTTCCAGTGACTCGAAGCCCCAGTCACCCAGCATTCGGGCATGAAGAAAGTATTGGTTAATTGCAGTTAATGATTCTTTCAGTACCTGGTTAAAAGCTTGGTTGAGTTTGCTATCCCCTTTCATTTTTATTCATCCTCCTGAAATATTTAATCAACCTATCATAGACCAAATAAATATAATTAAAACAGAATATTGAAGGTCAAATAAAAAAAGAAATGACTGAAAAATTACAGGACTTTATTTTTTTATGCAGAGGCAAATGATTCAACAGCCAGTGAAGTTGGTATTAAAGTAGAGTTAGCCTTTTCACAAAGAATCTTTCGGGCACAATCAGAGCAACGACCACAACATGTAGCCACTTTTAATTCACGGGATAGATCTTCAACTGAGCTCGCGCCATTATCACGGGCTTTACGAATTTGTCGATCTGTAACTGCGTTGCAAACACATACGTACATAATAAAAAACCATCTATTCTGAATGAGAACTATTATCATTATCATTCAAATAGGCGATTTTGTCAAATTATGGAATCGCTTGGTCACAAAGCTTAATTAACCAGCATAACTAAATTATTTACTTTTATATCAATCACTTATCGCCATAACCTTCCTTTACCTGTTCTTTATGCAGCTAGATACCTTGCTTACAAAAAGAAATATTGACTTTTAAATGATAATGATTATCATTTAGATTAATATCATAATGACAAAAAGGAAAAATTATGTGTTCTAGCCAAGATGAAAGCACTAATGATGTTTTTGAAAAACCAAGGTGTGGGCATAGCCGTAAAAAACTCTGGCAACTTGAATCATCCTTGCATTGCAGCGTGATCGGTACCTGCCTCTCTATGGAAGAACTCAAGCAATTTCATCGAAAATTTAAACTTGATGCCGTCATAGCAAAGACGGAATACAGTCTACACCGTAATTTTGTGCATATTGCTAAAACAAATAGTTACCAAAGCAAACACATTCAAAAATATCTCGATAAAAAATATAGAACAAGCCTGCGTAAATTTACTAAAGTAAAAGCGGATAAAGCGGATAAAGAATTGCTAATTTTATGGGATGAGGCGGTCACTACGGGGGAAATCGCAGCCGCTTACTGGGCAGTCATTACTCATCCTAACATTTCCGAGTCTCTGGAAAATCATATTTATGGTGAAATACATATGTTGTCGCATATATCGGGTACCAGAGTTCGCCTTGATATGCAGCAACATCATCAACTACAACATCTGACTCAAACTCTTCAACAGCAACTTGCTGAAACCAAATCAAATCTTACGGCGCAAATAAATGAAAAAAATAATTTAAACAAACAAATATCATCACAACAAAAGCAAACAGATTTGTATAAAGAAAAATATAATAAAATAAAAACACAGCTGGATATACTTCAAGACACTCAACATTTAAAGACATTAAAGCAGAAACTTGATGAGTATGAATCAAAATATACTAAGCAACAGAAAAGACTGGAGCGAATGGAAGCCAATGTGGTGAAATGGAAAGACCTTGCGTTACAAAGCGGTGATCAATATATCGACTTAAAACAAGAACATATACAACAAAAAGCTGAAATAAACATTCTTAAAACAACATTACAGGAATTATCTAATCAGCAAGCTACTAGCTGTTCTAAACAAAATGAGTGTCAATTGAGCAGCAACCTGTGTGGCAGATGTATTTTATATGTCGGAGGACGCAGTCGGCAGTGCGCGCATTTTCGCACAGTCGTTGAACAGCAAAATGGGCAATTTTTACATCATGATGGTGGCTTAAATGATGGCAGATTACGTTTAGGCACTTTACTACCACAAGTTGACGCTGTATTTTGCCCCCTGGACTGTGTTAGTCATGAAGCAGCTTATAAGATTAAAAAGTATTGCAAAAAACATGATAAAAAACTTGTATGGTTGCCTCGTTCCAGTCTGGCTGCATTTATGCGGGGATTAACGGAAGTTAAAAATGAATCTCAGATATAATAATCATTTATCATATTGAAGAATGACTGATATATTTAACACTATTATTTTACCAGCCAAAAATTACACCTTCCAGCAAGTTGTTATAGCCAGCATATTCTTTTGATTCTACAGGGATAAAACTTTTTGCCTTACCACCAAAGCGCTTTAACAAGTTTTTAGTTGAAGGAATGCCATTGCCAACTGTTAAAGATTTTTTTATTCGTAATTTCAACTCTGGACTCACGCGTTTGCTAACCGAGACGCCCTGGTTAGGCATGGCCTTACTCATAAATAATGTTTTGACTGATTGCTGTTGCGCTTTCTTCAATTTTTTCTGATGGAAGGCGGTACGAAGAACAGCTGCATCACATTTATTTTTATCGGTGACTGCCAGGCTTTTAAACACCTTACCCATGCCACCTTTAATACCCTTGATAACCGGCTGCCGAACAGGATTTCTATAATAATCCAGCACGGACAAGGTAGATAAATTCGGCGGTGAAATCCCACAAATATTTTTTCCGATTAAATCATTTGGGTTTGATAATTTATTATTATCTTTATCCGCAACAAGCATAAATTGTAGTTTACCAGGTAATTTTAATAATGCCTCATGCCCCAGATGTTGTTCTCTCCAGGCAATAAAGTGTGGTCCATCGAACACAATATCATATTTGTCGTTACGCATTTCTCGCTGGTATCTCATCCAGTTTTCAGGATGTTTATACGTCACTTTCACACCGAGTAATTTTGTTAAGTGTGCGGCAACAGGACCATATATTTTCATCCCTGCTTCTGCAGTTTCACGAGGTGGTGCTGATAAAATTAACTCTTTTGCAAACGACGTTGAATAAACACTGCTTAATAACACCAGTAACAAAGTATAAGCTTTAAGATTTTTCATTATTTATCCCCCTTGCTTCGAAATATCCAGGAACCCCGGTTCCGGCAACGTATTTCAAAGTTTAATTTTGAAAATAAAGGATAGAACAATATCGCTGTATGCTAGATTTAAAACCGATTATAGATGTGGCAACTTACAATTTACTGTATTCTGCAATATAAAATTATGCATAATGCAGTATTATTTAATAATATTACACTTTATTACTTTGTTAACGCTGGCTGAATGTCCGTTTTCAACATAAACTTTTAAGAAAAGAAGGAATTAATGTTGTGACATTACCTGTTTTAAATCTGCCACTACTCAACCCCAAGCGTCCTAAACCTTATATTAAAGTGAAACAATTTCGCCGGTGGCTAATCGGTCTACCGGTTGGGGATCCACAAAAATCATCACAAATTGTATTGCAACAACTCAAAATTCTGAATCAGTCTCGCTATCCCTATTCTGAACGCAGTCAATTACTCGATGCCTTGCGTGCAAATATCAGGCAATTACTCCTTTCATTAAAACAACCATTGCTGCGAGCCCAGCTACCATTGTCAGACGAACACAAGATCACCGCACAGCTAATACAAAATTTACTTGTTGAAATGGCATATGGTTATAAATTAATCGCTAATGATTTAATGGAAAAAAATTCACGAAAAGAAAACGATCAGCTTTTATTACGCGAAGCCATCTATTTAAGCATCCAGTACCTAGCTCGAAGTGTTGTTGAAAGTTACCTTGTTTATGCATCACCACAGTACGATGTTTGGCGTGAATTACACCAACTCTATCGTTATGCTGAAGATGAACATATTCAAAATGAACCGATTGACGATCCATATCCTGACTATGCTTTACCCATCCAGTATACGATTGATTTAGCCTATAAACGCATCGTTTTATTGTCACTATCCGCCCCATATCATTTAATGCAAAACGAAGCGGAAGATATCTATTACCTTGTTTCTGCATGGACCTCGGTTTGCGAAATCGCTGAATTAGAAAAAAAGCATATCTCAGATCAATATGGTGTTGATTTTGCGACCGATATGTCACCGCGTTTTATCCCAGATAATCTTGAATGGGAACCGGTTGATGGCAGAGTCATTGATATCAGCGAAGTCAAAGCGCGCCTGAATAATCACACTGCAAAAATTCTTCGCTATAACGTCGATAGTGAAGATTTTCTTGACGAAGAAACGCCTAATTCACTTAAAGAACGTCAGCAACGGGACATGTTGCTTCGCTTAACCGATGCATGGAATAGTAGTTTTGTTCGTGCAACAGATCGCGAAGACCGAGGGGCAAAATTACGCATAGCATTAGGCTTAAATGCCTGTCATTTTTATTGCTCCAATAAAGCCGCGTTTACTCCCGAGATGGATGAATTGCGTCTTATCTCATCAAATGAAAATAAACAAACAACGGTTTTTGCCAATATATACCGGGATGCGTTACACAAAGATCGCTTACATGAAAATAGTGCTTACCCAATCAGTCCCTGGCAACAACATAATATAAGTAATACCGGTCTTGCTATCAGCTGTGATGATAATTGTAATGACATGAATATAAAAGTAGGTGAAGTTGTCAGCTACTTATTTGAAAGTAAAACTGGACTACGTTGGAAAATCGGTATAATTCGCTGGCTGCATATAAACGAGGACAGTAGTATTGACATGGGTATAATGAGTCTGTCTCATAGCGCAGTTCCCATTGCAGTCAAAGCAGTGGATGGTCTAGGTAAAGGCACTGATTATTTCCGTAGTTTATTGGTGCCCAAGCAGGTTTCAATTAGTCAGTTACGAAGTCTGATCGTTCCGGCTATGCTTTATGATATTGGCACCGTGCTTTCAGTCAATATGAAAACAAAAATATTTTATATAAAATTAAGCAAACTTATTATATCCAGTGGAAATGTTGCTATGTTTGAATTTGAAATATTAAAAAATCCACCGGTAGATTTTTCTAAATCTATTTAATACTGTTTTGATATACAAGCAAACCATTAATTTGTGATGAATACCAGAAAGGCTCACTAACTATATCCAGGTGCCCAACATTCAGTGCAGCTAATGATTTTTTCTTAAGCCTGGTATCTTTAGTTTTATTGGCATGTTTAAGTGATACATCTATTAATAGCGAGGATGCAGAAGGCAATACACCATCAGCAATAACAGCTTCTCCTTCCCGATATTTGAGTAAACTATTTTCTGTTAATAACCATCCCTGTTTACTATAAAATCGAGTCCAGCCCTGAGAAATAATATCATTTAACCACTGCCGGTCAGTTTTATTTTCAGAATACTCGAGCCAGTCCGTTAGTGCCTGAGCAACATAAGCATAATCTTCTAACTCACCTTCACCAAGTACCTTATCTCCTTTAACCGCTCTGAGTAATTTATTTTTCTGCCATAAATTATTATAAATATAATTTTTAATATTTTTAGCCGCATTTGCATATCGCTCGCTATTATATTGTTTTGCGGCTTTTGCAAACGCGGATAAAGTAAGTCCATTCCAGGCAGCAAGCAACTTATCATCACGAGGAACATGACGTGTATTTCGCACTTCAAGCATTTTTCTTTTAGCCGAAGTAAAGTACTTTTCTGCTTTAGAGTTAGAAATTTTTAATAACTTTGCTGCTTCATCCAGCGTCATCGCTTCGACTAAATGTTGTCCACCATCAAGATCATCCGGCCCTTGCAGCTGCCATATTACTTCTAGCAAGGCCATTTCATCTTTATGCAAAACTTTTTTGAGTTCCTCCAGTTGCCAAAGATAATATCCACCTTCAACATTCTTATCATCAACCGCAGAAAGACTGGCAATATATGCACCCTGCTCAGAACGGAAAGTGGTAATGAGGAAATCTAGCGTCTGCCTGGCGATAGTGTCAAATTGCTTAACGCTAAATATTCTTGCTGCATCAATATACAATGAAGCCAATAGTGCATTGTCATATAACATTTTCTCAAAATGTGGAACTTGCCAGTTTGGGTCGACGGTATATCTGAAAAAGCCACCTCCAAGTTGATCATTTAAACCTTGAGTTGCCATTTTTGTGAGCGTAAGCAATATGAAGTCTTTAAGTTCTTCGTCAGGTTTATTTTCATACGCCGTTAATAAGGTCGTTAGTTGAGGAACGGAAGGAAACTTATTTTGTTGACCAAATCCGCCTGCCATATCGTCTGACATTGTTTTTGCCTGGCTAATAAATCGGTTTATATACTCCTGGCCAATCCCAGCTGCGATTTTATCTGTTGGAAATAACTCTGCCGTAGCCAGCTCATCGCTCGCACTAACTGCAATATCATTAAGTTGTTTTTTTTCTTCTTTCCAACGTTTTGTTATTTTTTCTAAAATCGAAATAAAATTATTTTTCGGCACATAAGTCATGCCAACCAATGGATAACCGCCAGGTGTAATAAACACATTAAGTGGCCAACCGGCTTGCCCCTGGGTACGCTCAACAAAATCAATTAATCGGCTATCTAACGCGGCATTAATTTCCCGATCGACTTTTACCGGAATAAAATGCGAGTTTAAAATTTTAGCAACATCGATGCTTTTAAAGCTCTCACGTTGCATGACATGACACCAATGACAGGAAAAATAACCACTGGAAACAAAAATTAATTTTCCTTCTTTTTTAGCCCTGCTCACGGTTTTCTTATTCCATTCCTGCCAGGCGATGGGATCATTGCCATGCATGGCAAGGTAAGGCGAGGCATGTTGCTGCAACTGGTTATCCAGCTTTGATGCTTGCACAGTGAAAGTCGCAATAAAAGCCAGTAATACTAAAAACGTTTTCAATATTTCTTCCTCATTATTAAACACCGTCACACTACTTAAAACAGACAAAAATACCTCGACAAAAGTTCAATGAGACTATATTAAAAAACTATTATTAATTTTCTGGTATACGACAAGATTTGCATGTGATCGCAGACAGACGTTTGAAAAAGCGATTTACAAGCTGAGATTTTTAATTATGATTTAGCTGAATCAGAATCGTCTGATTCGATAAGTTTTTCTTCTTCAGCTATTGCACGTTCAAACTCATCATCAAGTTCCTGCTCTTGCTGGGCTTCTCTTTCTTTATCTAAACGGGCTTTTTTGCTGTTTAAAATACGGGAAAAGATTAATCCGAATTCAAATAACACCCACATAGGAACTGCTAATAGCATTTGCGAAACAACATCTGGCGGGGTCAGCAACATGCCAACAATAAAGGCGACCACAATAATATAGGGGCGCTTCTGAGCAAGCTTTTCAGCTGTGGTCATGCCAGTAGAAATGACAATGATGGTTGCTATCGGTACTTCAAAGGCCATACCAAAGGCAAAAAACATCTTTAACACAAAATCAAGATACTTGGTGATATCTGTCATCATGGTTACGCCTTCTAATGCTATCCCGGTAAAGAAAGAAAACATCAGCGGAAATACGACAAAATAAGCAAACACCATTCCTAAGTAAAATAAAATAATGCTTGAGAAAAGCAAGGGGAAAGCAAGATTCTTCTCATGCTTATATAAACCCGGCGCAACAAACGCCCATAGTTGATACAAGATAAATGGCATACCAATAAAAATCGCTGCCATCATGGAAAGTTTAAACGGTGTTAAAAAGGGGGAGGCTACTTCGGTAGCTATCATGCTACTGCCGGTTGGCAAATGGATTAACAAAGGTTCAGCTAAAAGAGTATAAAGCTCGTTGGAAAAAGTAAACAACGCTAAAAAGATAACTAAGACAACAAGAACTGCACGCAATAAGCGATCACGCAATTCAACAAGGTGTGACATGAAAGGGGCTTCAGGTTCAGCGGCCTTGTCAGTTTTATTATTTTTCTCAGCCATTACGTTTTTTAGTTATCTGATGGAAATCTCTTAAATTAAGAGTTCTTTGAAGATGTTTCTTGGGGCGTTTCTGTTTCTTCCGGCTCATAGTCTGCCATATCACTATGATCCGTTATATGTTTCAACTCTTCATCTTTTTCGATGTCGTAGTCATCTTCATCTAATTGCGAGTCAATATCTTTTTCAGATTCATCTGCCCTTGCTTTAACCTGGTATTCAGGTGTGACTTCCTCGGCATCAATTCGAAAATCATCGGTATTCATGATTTCCTTAATTTCATCAAGGCCGGCATCTTCCGCAAGTGCTTTTCTGAGTTCTTCCTGCTTTAACTCACGATCAATATCTGTTTTTACGTCACCGACAAAGCGACGGGCACGACCAATCCATTTACCCGCTGTTCTGGCAACACCTGGTAATTTATCCGGACCCACCACTACTAATGCGATAATCGCAATCATGGTGAGTTCCCAAAAGCCTATATCAAACATGTGTTAGCAATCTCAAATTAAAGCGTATTAACAACTTAACTCAAGGTTAAGCTTTATCTTCTTCTTTAACTTTTGTTGACTCACCTTCAATAACACTGCTTTCACTTTTTTCAATCTGATCACTTGGTTTAGTTTCTTCATCTTTAATCGCAGTCTTAAAACCTTTAACCGCAGAACCTAAATCACTACCAACATTTTTTAAGCGCTTGGCACCGAATAAAACTAAAACAATAATCAGGATAATAATTAACTCTGTTACACCGAATCCCATTTGATTTCTCCAAATTGTGGTACTAAAAAATTTTTATTGAAAACCAGGCAGGTTACTGCCACCTAATAAATGTATGTGCAGATGAAAAACAACTTGTCCACCACCTTTACCTGTATTAATAATAGTTCGAAACCCATCTTTCAAACCTTGTTCTTTTGCTAACCTGGGCAATTGTTTAAGCATATGCGACATAATCTCATCATGCCCATCATTCACTTCATTTAAACTTTCAATATGAAGCCGGGGTATAGCCAGCAAGTGTACTTCGGCTTTTGGATACAGGTCCTTAAAAACGTACATTTTGTCGTCTTCATAAACTTTATCCGACGGTATTTCACCTGCAAGTATTTTACAAAAAAGACAATCACTCATTTTCTTTCCCGCTCACTATTTCTGCCTGTTAGATTTCTCTTCCAGGCCAGACATACCAAAACGACGAGCTAGCTCGTTTAAAACGTCTTCATGACTCAGGCCTTGATCAGACAACATTACCATGGTGTGAAACCAGAGATCCGCAGTTTCATAAATAATCTTTTCTGCCACACCGTCTTTAGCTGCCATGACTGTTTCGGTGGCTTCTTCACCAACCTTTTTAAGGATAGCATCCAGGCCTTTACTGTGAAGCTTAGCCACGTAAGAAGTTTCCGGATCTGCGTTTTTACGCTCCGCTAAAACTTGTTCTAACTGCTTTAATATATCACTCATATCTTATATTTTTACTACAGAGGTTCACAGAGAAAAAATATTTATCAAACTTTGTGACTTCTGTGGTTATCGTTGTCTATTTGTATATTTCATCCGGGTTTTTAATTATTTGTTCAACTTCAACCCACTGATCATTTTGTAACTGCTTGTAAAAACAATTATGGCGCCCAGTATGACAGGCAATACCACCGAGTTGTTCAACTTCCAGCAATAACACGTCATTGTCACAGTCTAAACGCATATCTTTTATTGTTTGTACATGCCCAGACTCTTCACCTTTACGCCATAACTTACCGCGTGAACGTGACCAGTAAATAGCTCGTCCTTCTTTAACAGACAGATCTAACGATTCACGGTTCATCCAGGCCATCATTAAAACTTTGCCTGTGCCACTTTCCTGTGCGATAGCCGGGACTAAACCATCTTTATCCCACTTAATGTCATCAAGCCAATTCGTCATAATATATTTTTAATTACAGCCGCATTTCTATGCCAGCAGAAGCCATTTTGCGCTTGGCTTCTTCGATGGTGTGTTCGCCAAAATGAAAAATACTGGCTGCAAGCACTGCATCGGCTTTACCTTCGGTGACACCTTCAACCATGTGTTGAAGTTCACCGACACCACCTGAAGCAATAACAGGAACATTAACCGCTTCGCTAATTGCGCGAGTTAACTCAAGATCAAAACCGATTTTAGTGCCATCACGATCCATACTGGTTAACAATATTTCGCCAGCACCATAGTCTACCATTTTGATGGCCCATTCTATGGCATCGATACCGGTTTCCTTGCGACCACCATGAGTAAAGATTTCCCAGCGATTTTCTTCGCCTTCTCCGCTGACTTTTTTTGCATCAATAGCCACCACGATACATTGCGAACCAAATTTTTCAGCCGCTTCTTTCACAAATTCAGGATTAAACACAGCAGCGGTATTTATGCCAACTTTATCCGCGCCAGCATTTAACATGACACGAATATCTTCAACCTTACGAATGCCACCACCCACAGTTAAAGGGATAAAGACCTGGCTGGCAACGTCTTCCACCATATGAACCATGGTTTCACGGTCATCCGAACTTGCCGTGATATCGAGGAAAGTGATTTCATCCGCACCCTGCTCATCATAACGACGCGCAACTTCAACCGGGTCACCAGCATCACGAATATCGACAAACTGCACGCCTTTTACAACGCGACCGTTATCAACATCTAAACAAGGAATAATTCTCTTTGCTAAACCCATGGTTATTTATTTAACTCGTCTGAAAGTTTTTGCCCTTCGGCAAAATCCAGGGTCCCTTCGTAAATAGCACGCCCGGTAATCGCCCCCATGATGCCTTCTTCGGATACTTCACTCAGTGCACGAATATCATCAAGGTTAGTAATGCCACCCGAGGCAATGACCGGTATATTAATCGCTTGCGCTAATTTAACCGTTGATTCAACGTTCACACCCTGCATCATGCCATCACGGCTAATATCTGTAAAAATAATAGACGCGACCCCATCATCCTGAAAGTGTTGCGCCATATCGATAACGTCATGTTTTGAGAGTTTTGACCAA
The DNA here is from genome assembly GCA_947258695.1 of uncultured Ectothiorhodospiraceae bacterium. Lineage (GTDB taxonomy): Bacteria > Pseudomonadota > Gammaproteobacteria > UBA6429 > Thiohalophilaceae > JAGLTQ01. The sequence goes on from CAMYJG010000025.1 coordinate 19,099, forward strand.
CCATCAATCGCCACTTTGCCGTCTTTAGCATCAAGTCCGACAATAATATGCCCCGGGAATTCCAGGCAGAGATCTTTAACAAAATGCGGTGCATTCACCGCTTTTGTACCAATAATGACGTATTCAACGCCGGCATTTAAATAGGTTTGTACTGTGTCTTCATCTCGAATACCGCCGCCGATCTGCACAGTCAAATCAGGATATGCAGCACAAATATCATGTACTACCCCAGCATTCATGGGTTTACCTTCAAAAGCACCATTCAGATCTACGATATGTAATCGCCGCGCGCCTGCTTCAACCCATTGTCCTGCCACGGCGACCGGATCATCTGAAAAAATTGTTTCATCATCCATATCACCCTGGCGTAAACGTACACATTTGCCATCTTTGAGGTCAATTGCAGGTATTAAAAGCATTTTTTTGTCTCTGTTTAAAATTTAAGTTTATTCAGTTAAAAATTACGATTTGCCATCCCATTTAAGAAAGTTAGCATACAAGTCTAAACCTGAATGCTGGCTTTTCTCAGGGTGGAATTGCACTGCAAATACATTATCTTTACTCACTGCAGATGTAAACGGGAAGCCGTAATTAGTCGAAGCGGCGATTAAATCCGGGTTCGCGGGTTGTGCATAATAACTATGAACAAAATAGAAACGCGCATCCTGGGCAATCCCATCCCACATTGGGTGTTCAATTTCCTGGTGAACCTGGTTCCAGCCCATGTGAGGAATTTTAAGTTTATCGCCGGTTTTCATATCCGTGAGGTCACTTCCGAAATACTCTACTTGCCCGGGTAAAATCCCCAAACACCTTACCCCCTCATTTTCGGCACTTGATTCAAGCAAAGCCTGCATACCAACGCAAACACCAAATAATGGTTTACCGCTATCCACAAATTCATGGATTACTTTATCTAATCCGAGGCGAACAATTTCACCCATACAATCACGCATTGCGCCAACACCGGGCAAAACAACACGATCTGCTGCCAAAATAGTCTCAGCATCGGCGGTCACATGAATAGTGACGTCTTTACCTACTTTTTCCAGTGCTTTTGCAACGGAATGCAGGTTACCCATTCCATAATCAATGACTGCTACGCTACTCATAAAATTTTAATTTTTTTCATAGGAATAAATTCTAACTGAATCTGTCATTGCGAAGGAATCAAATGTCTGCGGCAATTTTTTAGCATAATACTAATCTGCTTGAGATTGCTTCGGTCACTTTGTTCGCTCGCAATGACAGGGATTTTTTAGAGGCTGCCCTTGGTAGACGGCATGACACCAGCCATTCGAGGATCGTGTTCTATCGCCATGCGAATGGCACGACCAAACGCCTTGAATATGGTCTCGGCAATGTGATGCGCATTTTTTCCCCGAATATTGTCGATGTGCAGAGTCATCTGGGCATGGTTAACAAACCCCTGGAAAAACTCTCCCAACAAATCAACATCGAATTCACCAATCATCGAGCGTGGATATTCTGTGTTGTATTCCAGGCCCGGACGCCCTGAAAAATCAATGACGACACGTGATAATGCTTCATCCAATGGCACATAGGCATGACCATAGCGACGAATACCTTTTTTATCTGCCAGCGCCTTGGCAAAAGCCTGACCCAGCGTAATACCGATGTCTTCCACGGTGTGGTGATCATCAATATGAGTATCGCCCTTGGCATTAATCGTCAGATCCACCATGCCATGGCGCGCAACCTGATCCAGCATATGCTCCAAAAAAGGCACGCCGGTGTTAAATTCGCCTTTACCGGCGCCATCGAGGTTAATGCTTACCTCAATTTGAGTCTCTAATGTGTCGCGATTAACCGTCGCGGTACGATCTGACATGAAATGCTCCCAATAGCACTAATATTTGCCCATTATTATAAGGTATAGGGTTAGCGGATGCATCAAAATCGTTTTTACAATTGCCCCTGGGTTTAGGGAGGCCTATTTTCCACAGAACGAGGGGCTAAATTGGGGGCAAGTGCAAATGCTCATAGCTCCGCACATTTCATCGCTTCGGCAATAAAATGACCCGTATTAATCGTTTTGCTTGAAATTATACTAAGTGAGAAAAATGACTTTTAATCTGAACGATATAATATGACTTTATTACGTCCCGTTTCTTTTGCTTCATAAACAGCTTTATCTGCCTTCTCAAACAGGCTCTCAAAGCTATCAGCTGAATCAAATGATGCTGCGCCAATACTGGCTGTAATGGTTAAGTCATTCGGTTTCGATTCTTCAATTGCCTGCCTTAAATCTTCTGCTTTAGTTGCTGCAAACTCTGAATCACAATGCGATAAAAGCATAACAAATTCTTCACCACCAAAACGGGTGGCTAAATCTTCTGTGCGGCAATTATTATTTAATACTTCACCAACCGCTTTTAAAACAACATCACCAACCGCATGACCATGCGTATCATTAACATTCTTAAAATGATCCAGGTCGATAACTAATAAAGAAACCGAAAACTTGTGCCGTTTTGCATCACTTAAATAACGAGGTCCAATATCGAATAAGCTATGCCGGTTATATAAACCGGTTAATTGATCGGTCATTGCCAACTTGGTTAATTCATCTTGTTGTTTTTTAGCTTGTTCAAAAATCTTTTTATTTTCTATTAAATTTGAAGAACGAACAATCAACTCATCGTCATCAAAAGGTTTAATAATAAAGTCATTCGCACCATTTCTTAAAAATGCGGTGCGCTTAGCTTGATCTGCTTCACCGGAAACAACAAGAATCGGAATACGGGCTTTACCGATGTCATCAAATTCACGAACTAAATTAATAACATCATCACCTGTTTCATTATTTTTTAAGTAATAATCTGTTATCACTAAATCAAAATCATTATTGCTAAACTTTTCTTTTGCCTCATCTAAATTAGTCACATGCTCTATTTCTGCCTGGTAGTTCTCAAATAAAGCGACCGTTGCTGCCGCTACGCTGGCTTGATCTTCAATAAAAAGAATTTTGCCTTTTAGATTTAAAGTCCGATTATTTAATACACTGGTTAAAAATGTTTGAATCGAATTGATATCTTTTTTATTAAATACAAGTTTAAAGCCCGCCTTATTGGCATCTAACATAATTTCATGAACATCATCTGCTGTAAGCATAATTGTTAATGCATTAGCAATTGGATACTTTTCCCTGTAACGATGAAGGAATAACTCAGCAGTTGTATCATCCAGATAACGTGAAACTATAATAAAGGTATATTCAATTTTTTTACCGGCCTCAAGCACCTCTTTACTACTGCTATAAATATCACAGTCCAGGCCAATATCTGACAATATTTTGCCTAATACTTCTCGGTAATACCCGGTGCTTTCTAAGATAAGTGCTTTTAGTTTCATTCTTTATTTATTATCGTACCATTTACCATAAAGCTTTAATTTCGCCGTAGCCGATTCAGTCACAACTATCCAGAAAAACGTTATAAAACTTTGTTTTATCTCTATAATTTTTCCACATAGGCTGCAGGGGTATTCATAAAAACCTTTTGCCACACCGGCATCAAGACAATACAATGCAAGTATATACTTATCCCCCTTAATTTTATTCAGGCAATTTAAATGACTGACAATCAGGTAATTAAACTTTCTGAGCTTAAAAGTCACTGCCAAAGCTGCAGCTTGTATGACTTGTGCCTGCCCATGGGGCTGAAAGCAGGTGATTTAGAACGTCTGGATAATGTTATTAAACGTCGTCAATCCATCAATAAGAATAATTTTTTATTTCGTATCGGTGAACCTTTAAAATCAATTTACGCGATTAGAAGCGGCTCATTTAAAACCTATATGACCAATCCAGATGGTACTGAGCAAATTGTCGGTTTTTCTCTACCCGGAGAATTGCTTGGTATGGATGCCATTAGTGATGACAAACACACCTGTTCCGCAAAGGCATTGGAAACGTCGAACGTTTGTGAAATTCCATTTGATCAGCTGGAATCTCTTTCCAGGGAAATACCCAACCTGCAACATCAACTATTTCGCCTGATGAGTAAAGAAATTCAGCAGGATCAAAATCTCATGTTGCTACTCGCGCAAATGCCAGCTGAAACCAGGTTGGCAAGCTTTATACTGGGCATGTCAGAGCGCTTAAATAAAAGAGGCTATGCGGCGAATGAGTTTAACCTCAGTATGTCTCGTGGTGATATCGCCAACCTGTTAGGCATGGCGGTTGAGACAATTAGCCGGTTACTAAGCCATTTTCAGGAGGATGGATTACTCCGCGTAGAACGCAAACACATTACCATATTAGATTTAGATAGCTTACGTAGCCTTGCAACTCATTGTTCCTCTAGTTACTCCAAATCTTCTGGCAAGACTCAGGTCCGTTAAAGTCCCGTCATTTCTCCTTACACGAGTACTCCCCTTATTGATCTAGATCAACGTCTGTTGGTTTTATCCAAGGCAAACTACTTTCTATTAGTCTATATATATTTACTAATAGTTATAACGTCTAACAATAAGGGAAGACTATGGATACAGAAAACACTTACAACTATACCGTTGTACGTCAGTTCACCGTGATGACGGTAGTCTGGGGTATCGTAGGTATGGCCGTCGGGGTACTCATCGCTGCTCAATTGGTCTGGCCAGTGCTGAATTTTGAATTACCCTGGTTAACATACAGTCGTTTACGACCTCTTCACACAAATGCCGTCATTTTTGCCTTTGGTGGCTCCGCTTTGTTTGCTACTTCGTATTACGTGGTGCAACGTACCTGCCAGGTTCGATTGTTTTCTGACAAGCTGGCTTCCTTTACCTTTTGGGGTTGGACATTAGTCATTTTACTGGCAGCTATTACTTTGCCACTCGGGTTAAGCAGCGGTAAAGAATACGCCGAGCTGGAATGGCCAATCGATATACTGATTGCCGTGGTTTGGGTTTCATATGCCATTGTTTTCTTCGGCACCATCATGAAACGTAAAGTTAAGCATATCTATGTCGCAAACTGGTTCTTCGCTGCATTCATAATAACCGTTGCGGTATTACACATCGTCAACAGTATGGCGTTACCGGTTAGCTTAACCAAATCGTACTCACTCTATCCTGGTGCGATAGATGCCATGGTGCAATGGTGGTACGGCCATAATGCAGTAGGCTTCTTCTTAACAGCCGGCTTTTTGGGAATCATGTATTACTTTATTCCTAAACAAGCGGGACGCCCAATATATTCTTACCGTTTATCAGTAGTACATTTCTGGGCGTTAATCTCGACTTACATGTGGGCCGGTCCTCATCACCTGCACTACACCGCTTTACCAGACTGGGCGCAATCGCTTGGCATGGTGTTTTCGTTAGTGTTACTTGCTCCATCATGGGGCGGCATGATCAACGGCATGATGACGCTTTCAGGTGCATGGCATAAGTTACGTACCGATCCGATACTGAAATTCCTTATCGTCTCGTTATCTTTTTACGGCATGTCGACCTTTGAAGGTCCAATGATGTCGATTAAAACAGTGAATGCACTTTCACATTACACCGATTGGACCATCGGTCATGTGCATTCTGGCGCACTCGGTTGGGTTGCACTCGTCACTATCGGCGCCGTCTACTTTTTAATTCCAAAAGTCTTTGAGCGCGATGAAATGTACTCTGTTAAATTAATTGATACGCATTTCTGGATTTCAACTATTGGCATCGTTCTTTATATCTCTTCCATGTGGATTGCGGGTGTGATGCAAGGCTTAATGTGGCGGGCGATTAATGAAGACGGCACCTTGACCTACAGTTTCGTTGATTCACTGGAAGCCACTTACCCCTACTATACCGTACGATTCCTGGGTGGCCTGTTATTCCTGGTTGGCATGTTCATCATGGCCTACAACGTTTGGAAAACCATTAGTGGTGCCAAACCTACAACAGCTGCATCTGCCCAGCCGGCTTAAGGAGGAGATTAATCATGAGTCATGAAGTTGTTGAAAAAAATATTGGGTTAATGATGATACTTATTGTCATTGTCATAAGCTTTGGTGGTTTAGTAGAAATAGTTCCTTTATTTTTCATTAAGGATACAACTGAACCTGTTCAGGGTGTTAAACCCTATAGCGCACTGCGCTTAGAAGGACGCGACGTTTACATTCGTGAAGGTTGTTTTAATTGTCATTCACAAATGATTCGACCTTTCCGTGCCGAAACTGAACGTTATGGACACTACTCGGTTGCAGGAGAATCAGTTTATGACCATCCCTTCCAATGGGGTTCAAAACGTACCGGACCTGATCTGGCTCGTGTTGGTGGTCGTTATTCAGATGACTGGCAGCGTGTGCATTTAATCAATCCAAGAGACGTCGTACCCGAATCAAATATGCCTGGCTACCCCTGGTTAGCTGAAAATAAAATTGACGCCAAGGGCACAGCAAAAAAAATGCGTGTCATGAACACTCTTATTTCTGCTACTTGTAGCAAGTGTGAAACTTATAGTGATAGCGACATTGCTAAGGCCGAAAGTGAAGTTCAAGGTAAAACAGAACTCGATGCCCTGGTCGCTTACTTACAAGAGCTTGGTACTGCAATCAAGGCACGGAGGTAAGACATGGATATCAATGATTTTAGAGGTTGGTACACCGTTGTGTTGTTTGTGGTATTTATTGGGATCGTTTTGTGGGCATGGAGCAGTAAAAGTAAACGTCGCTTTCATGATGCTTCACAACTCCCTTTTAATGAAGTAGAGCATCCGCTCAATGATAATAAAAAAGGAGACCACCATGAGTGATTTCTGGAGTGGATATATTGCCATTATTACTATTGCAAATATCCTGGCCTGTTTATGGTTAATTAAGTGGGCAAGTAAAAAACGTAATGACGAAGCAGCACAAGGTGATGTCACCGGTCACAAATGGGACGATGACCTGGAAGAGTATAACAATCCTCTGCCGCGCTGGTGGTTATGGTTATTTTATTTAACTATTTTGTTTGGTTTTATTTATCTGGCCCTATACCCAGGTTTAGGCAACTTCAAAGGTAAGCTAGGCTGGTCGCAGACTGGACAATATGAGGATGAAATTAAGTATGCAAATAAAACCTATGATCCTATTTTCGCTCAATATGCCAAACAAGATATAGCAACATTAGCGAAAGATTCGAACGCAACTAAAATTGGCCAGCGTTTATTCTTAAATCACTGTGCTACCTGTCATGCTTCTGATGCCGGTGGTGCCAGGGGGTTTCCTAACTTAACCGATAACGACTGGATATGGGGTGGCGATGCCAATAACATTAAAACCACTATCCTCGATGGTCGTGTTGGTGCAATGCCTCCCTGGGAAGCCGTTATTGGTGAACAAGGCGTCAAAGATGTCACACAATACGTGATTAGTCTAAGTGGCCGACAACATGATGCAGCCATGGCAAAAGCAGGTAAGGCTCAATATGATGTTATGTGTGTCGCTTGTCATGGCGCTAATGGCAAAGGTAATACGGCTATCGGTGCACCGAATCTGACCGACAATGTATGGCTATATGGCGCCTCTACAGGCTCCATTGTGCAATCTATTGCCAAGGGTCGTACCGGTGTTATGCCTGCAAACCGGGATTTTCTCGGTGAAGATAAGGCCCATTTACTTACCGCTTATATTTACAGCTTAAGCAATAAGTAAGTTTTTATTATGTAAACCAGTAAGTACTATTCATCTTTAGTACTTACTGGTTTTTTCTTTAACAACAGCAAATATTTTAAAGTGCCTTGTATTTATTATACTGTTTTACGAACTTTTAAAGAAAAATATCTCTATGACAAAAGATGCATCAGGTTCACAAGGCTTGGCTGATAACTCAACCGAGTTTTATGAAAAGCATAAAAAAATATATCCACGTAAAGTTAGTGGCGTATTTGCCCGCTTACGAGTAGCCGGCGTATTTTTCTTACTCGGCGGATATTACCTGGTTCCGTGGTTACGCTGGGATAATCACCAGGCCGTTTTATTTGATTTACCCGCACGTAAATTTTATATCTTTGGTTTAACCTTCTGGCCACAAGACTTTTTTTATCTTGCTGCTTTATTAATCATTGCCGCACTGTCACTCTTTTTCTTTACTGCACTCGCAGGTCGCTTGTGGTGTGGCTATGCCTGTCCACAAACTGTCTGGACAGAAGTTTTTTTATGGATAGAACGAAAAGTTGAAGGCAGCCGTAATCAACAAATAAAACTTGATAAAGCTGAAATGGATTCGCGTAAACTTTCTACCAAGGCCCTAAAACATTTTTTATGGTTAGCGTTATCTGCCTGGACTGGCTTTACCTTTGTCGGTTACTTCACACCCATCATTGATCTTGGCCATGCTACCCTTCAATTTTCGCTTGGCCCATGGGAGACCTTCTGGGTCATCTTCTACGGCTTTGCGACCTACGGTAATGCTGGCTGGATGCGAGAACAGGTCTGCATTTATATGTGTCCCTATGCCCGTTTCCAAAGCGCCATGTTTGATAAAGATACTTTAATCATTTCATATGATGACAAGCGTGGTGAAGCACGTGGTGCCCGTAAGAAAAGTGTTGACCCAAAACAGGTAGGGTTGGGTGATTGTGTAGATTGCACCTTATGTGTGCAGGTCTGCCCGACCGGTATCGATATACGAGACGGCTTGCAATATCAATGCATCGGGTGTGCTGCCTGTGCCGATGTCTGTGATGAAGTCATGGATAAAATGGGTTATGACAAAGGCCTGGTAAAATACACCACACAAAACCGTATAGACGGGAAAACAACACACTTACTTCGTCCCCGAATTATTGTCTATGCATCACTGCTTGTTGTTATATCCTCTGCACTTATATACAGCATTGCTACTCGTATTCCTCTAGAGATGGATATTATTCGTGACCGCAATGCCTTGTACAGAGAAACGTCGGATGGGTTAGTCGAGAATATATATACTTTGAAGCTCATTAATATGGACACCGAAGATCATCGTTACCATGTTCGTGCCGATGGATTAAAAGAGATGATATTCATTAACCCGACAGAAGAAATTATAATTAAAACAGGCGAAGTCATTAACCTGCCTGTTCGCATTCAAATTGATCCAGTTAACCTGGTCAAAACAAGCAGCAAGGTTAATTTTTATTTAACCTCCATTGATCAACCCAAGCTTGCTGTTACTGAACAAGCACGTTTTATTGGACCAATAGCAAAATAATTAGCAGGTAAAAATGACAAGCAACGAGCAAACAATAGATCAAGCAACGCCACCGCCCTGGTATAAGCAATTCTGGCCATGGTTTCTTATCACATTTCCTGCTACTGCCGTCATAGCAGGAATCATCACGATTATTCTTGCCGTTAAATCTGATGATGGGCTGGTAAAAGATGATTATTACAAAGCAGGTTTAGCTATAAACCAAACGCTTGAATTAAAACAAAACGCGCGAGACTTAAATTTAGAAGCCAATGTGAACTGGGATAATTCAACCCAAACCATCTCTCTAAAACTCTCAGGAAAAATTCAAAAACTACCGGCACGATTATCCCTGCAACTTGCCCACGCCACCAGGGCAAACCACGATCAGACAATAACTCTTTTTTTGTCGCCTGATAAAATAAGTTATAGTGGAAGAATGGCTATTGTAAAAAAAGGAAACTGGATAGTTATTTTAGAACCGGAAGATAAAAGCTGGCGTATCAATGGCCGGGTAAGATTACCAGAACAAAATATATGGCAACTTAATTCAGAATAATTATAAATAAAGGAGATATGCAAATGAGCTCATCAGAACAAAATATCCCTACAATACAAAAAGTTATCGCTATACTTTGGCCATCATTTATCACAGCAGGAATTGCTACTATTTTATTTTTTACCGCATTTGATCCGCAGCTACTAATGGCCGTCGGTGGTTATGAGCCAATTAGCCGCTTAGGGGGCTATAGCATTGGATTTTTTTTATTTTGGTTATTAACATCGAGTACTTGCGTGTTAACCTGTTATTTTCAACGACCTTGTCAAAACCCGAATGATTAATAGCTAGTTTTATATGTTCAAAATAACTCATCACCCATATTTTTTAAAAAAATTAAGTTCTATATTTTTACTAGTCTGTTTATCTGGCTGGTCAGTTTCAACTCATGCGACAACAGATGATGATATCACTTTTAGTGATCGCCCTTTAGATGCACCTCTTATACTTCCAGATTGGTTCAAACTTAGCTTTTTGGAAATAGATTCCGATATAGAAGAGGCCAAGCAGGCAAATAAGAAAGGACTAATTATCTACTTTGGTCAAAAGTATTGTCCTTATTGCAAGGCACATATTAATAATAACTGGGGCCAAAAAGATATCGTTGAATACACCCAGAAAAATTTTGATGTCATTGCCCTCAATGTTAAAGGTCAACGCCCGGTGGTAAATGTCGATGGTAAAACCTATACAGAAAAAACATTCTCTGCCCTGAAAAAAACCAATTTCACACCGTCAATACTTTTTTATAATGCTAAAGGTCAGGAAGTTTTACGTTTAAGAGGCTATCGCCCTCCTTACCAGTTTCGAGCTGCTTTAGAATTTGTTGCAGATCAACATTACGCCAAGGAAACGTTTCGCAATTACCTGTCCAGGGCAGAATCCGCGCTAAGTTTTGGTAAAGCAGAACTTAATAAAAATGATATTTTTAATTCTCCACCCTATTTACTCGATCGTAGCCGGGTAAAAGCAGAGCAACCATTAATGGTCGTATTTGAGCGTAAACGTTGTCACGCCTGTGATGTTTTACATGGTGGCCCTTTTGCACGACCTGAAATAGAAACAGAATTATTAAAACTCGAAGCGGTTCAGCTAGATATGAATAGTGAACAGAAACTTCTAACACCTGATGGGAAAAAATTATCTGCCAGTAAATGGGCAGACAAACTCAATATTAATTACAGCCCGACAATAATTTTTTTCGATGAGAGAGGCAAAGAAATTATTCGTATTGAATCGGTGGTTTGGTTTTACCGCTTACGTAACGTGCTAAATTATGTACTAAGTGGCGCCTATAAAAAATACCCCACCTTTCAGCTTTGGCGGCAAGCTAAAAATATGAAGTAATTTTTAAAATTACTTCAGCATCCAGCTTAATGTCTCTTCAAATGTATACGATTTAAATGCTCCAAGCTGCTTAAGTAAGCGAGAATTATCACCCTTTAATTCACGCACTTCATTTTCACGAACAAAAGCAGGATTTACTTTAATTTCAATTTTATGCCCGGTCAGGTTCTCACATAATTCTATTACTTCTTTTAGTGAATAGGTTTTACCTGTGCAAACATTAAAGGTTTCACCTTGCGGACAATCTTCTATTAACATTCGATAAAGTGTTGCAACCGTCCGAACATCACCGAATTCTCGCCAAACGTCTATATTTCCTAACTCAATAACAGGTTCTTTTTTCTTAAAATGCTTGATAATTTTAGGAATAAGAAACTTTTCATTTTGCCCGATGCCGGTGTAATTAAATGGCCGAACAATGCAAATGGGGAGCTTATCACTCCATAAGCGCGTCATGTATTCCATTGCTAATTTACTAACAGCATAATCATTCGATGGGTTAGGTGCTACATTCTCATCCAGAACTCCCCCTGTAGAATTCCCATAAACATTAGCACTGCTAGTAACCAGGACACTTTTCAAATTTGATGTATGTCTTGCTAACGCTTCAAGGAGGTTACGTGTTCCAATCAGATTGACTTCATAAAATGCATTTGCAGTATCTTCTGCCACAAAAGCTATGCCCGCAAGATGAATAACCGCTTCAGGTTGTAATCCCGATATTTCGTTTGCAACTGCAGTTGCATCGGTTAGATCGCTGCTTAACCCAACAACACGATGACCATTTGCTTCTAATTCTGCTTTTACAAAATATCCAGTAAATCCTTCTACTCCTGTGACTAAAGTCAACATAATTTAAAATGAAATCCCGCCTTTAACCCGACGTATATCAGCTTCCACCATCATGGCACAAAGCTCTTCTAATGATGTGCTGGGTTCCCAGCCTAATTCTTTTTTCGCTTTCTCTGGATTACCAACCAACAAATCAACTTCCGCAGGACGATAAAATTCAGTATTAATTTTCACGATAGTATTACCTGTTGCACTATCTATTCCTTCTTCGTCTATACCTGAACCTTTCCACTCAATATTTATCTCAAGCGCTTTACAAGTCATTTCAACAAAATCTCGAACACTTTCTGTTCTTCCAGTCGCAAAAACATAGGTATCCGGTTTATCTGCTTGAAGAATTCGCCACATACATTCAACGTAATCTTTTGCATAACCCCAGTCACGTTTAGCATCCAGGTTCCCGAGCTCAATATGAGCAAGTTTACCTAGTTTTACACGTGCGAGCCCGTCAGTAATTTTACGAGTAACAAATTCCAAACCGCGTAACGGTGATTCATGGTTAAACAAAATACCACTTGCACCAAAAATATCGTAACTCTCCCGATAATTTATCGTCATCCAGTGAGCATAAACTTTAGCCACACCATATGGGCTGCGAGGATAAAAAGGTGTTTTTTCAGTCTGGGGGATTTCCTGAACTTCACCAAACATTTCAGAAGTAGAGGCTTGATAAAAGCGAATAGTAGGGTCAACGATACGAATCGCTTCCAGTATATTAACTGGTCCCAGGCCGGTAATATTTGCGGTTGCAATTGGCTGATCAAAAGAAACAGCAACAAAACTTTGAGCTGCCAGGTTGTAAAACTCATCAGGCTTGGCTTTTTGCAATAAACGGATGTTAGAGCTCAAGTCCGTTAAATCATACTCAACCAAAATTAAATTAGGATTGCCTCTGATACCAAGTTCTTCTATGCGCCAAAAATTAGTCGATGCTGCACGACGGTAAGTACCATAGACGGTATACCCTTTCTCAAGTAATAGCTGTGCTAAATAAGCACCATCTTGGCCTGTTATTCCTGTGATAACTGCGGTTTTCATATATTTTAATATTCCTAAAAATTATCATTTCATATTTAATAAGCTATTCATATTCAGAATAAGATTTTTCTTCTATTAATTCTGAACCCAGTTTCAAATTAATAGCTCGCTTAATTTCAGCACGTTTATCATTTGAGTAGTAAACCGAACGGGCTAATTCAATAAATTCATCATCAAATCCTTTAACACGTTCTTTTTCGCGGATATCGTCTTCGATATCCCAGATTTTTTCATTTATTTCTTTAAGAGCAGAAAATTCTTTAGCGATATCAACAGATGACTTTTTGTCCTGCTCCCATAATTTATTCAACAACGCCAGCTCTTTGTTCACATTAGCGAGTTTACTTTTGTCCGTAATCCGTTCACTTTTGATCTGTAAAATTGTCACTTTATCCAACAATTCACCGTAAGCCAGTTCCACTTTAATTGTCATAATTCTTCTATATATAGTTGTGTTAGTTTAAAATGAAGTTTATCGGTAGCTTGATATACAGGTCAAATATATCATCTAAATTAGCCATATATAGTTAACAAATATAAAAATAAACAATGAAAATACTTGTGGTACGAATTGGAAGAGCAGGTGATATGGTGATGATAACACCTGCACTAGCCGCGCTTACACATAAATACCCCAATGCTGAAATCACGCTATTAACCAGCCCGGATGGAAAACGTGTTTTAAGAGACTTTCATCCACAAATTAAAAATATCATGTTACTTGATCGCAGAAAAATTTTTCCTTTTCTGCAGCGCAGAAAAATAAAAAACACAATCAAGCAAGCAGATTTTCAACATATTTTTTGTTTCGAAACCAAATCCAGTTTTGCAAAATTATTTCATGGCTCAACTGCACAACAACATATTTTACAAAACGTAAGAAATTCAGAAATTAATTTTGCTGAACGGTGTTTAAAAATAGTAGATTCCACTTTTGATGTAACTCAATTCCCTGTGTATTTACCCATTCAGGAAGATGCTAAGCAACGTGCTAAAGATATTTTACGTCAAGCAGGAATCCCTGATGATACCTTCTTAATCGGAATTCACCCGAGTTATAGTGGTTTAGGTAAAAAATTCGGGCGCAATAAAAAGTCTTTACCTCACCGTAACTGGCCCATTTCTCATTGGGGTAAACTCTGTAAACTCATCAGTGACGACGCTAAGAAAAATGGAATCAAGCTACATATCATTATGGATTTAATGCCCGAAGAAAGAGAGCTGGGTTTAGAAATTATCAGGGAGAGCCAAAATACTGTTGAGTTATTAACACCTGAACCTGATTTTGAACGCTATAAAGCAACGCTTGCGAGATTAGATCTATTAATTGTCCCTAATACCGGACCAATGCATATTGGAGCAGCTGTTGGCACCAATATTGTCGCTCTCTTTTCAATACACAACCCTAAAGACTGTGCACCTTACACCGATACTAAAAAGCTCGCTATTTTGCGTGCTGAAGAGAGTCAGCATCCAGAGCTTGGGCTTGCTGCTATTTCAGCGGAAGATGTATTTCAATCTAGCAAAGTATTTTTGCCCACTAAAAATTCTAATTTAAAAAGCTAAGAACCCGGTAAAATTTTATTTATAAATGTTTTAAGTAAACCCTGTTTTTGCGGTTGCTTCGGTTTTACATTATTTTTCTTAACTTCAGTATTTGTTTTTACCTGTGCATTGGTATTTTGATCATGTTTAGGTTTAGCTTTTGCGTGCTGTTTCTTATTTCCTGGCTTGTTTGGCTTTTTATTTTTATGGTGGTGAGGTGAACCTGACTTATGATGAGTCTTCTTTTTATGAGCCGACTTATGTTGATGAGGTTTTTTCTTACGCTCAATCCTTGCAGGCGGATTAGGTTTTACCAGCATTTCATTCGTAATTTTTGCAACCTCAATTTTATGCCCGATAAATTCCTCAATATCAGGAAGTGACATCGCATAATCTTCACAGGCAAAATTAATCGCAACTCCACTAGCACCCGCTCGACCGGTACGCCCGATACGGTGAACATAATCTTCGGCATCATTGGGCAGGTCATAATTAATGACTAAACTTACATCGTCAACATGCAAACCACGTGCAGCAACATCCGTGGCAACTAAAACTCGAATTTTACCGGCAGTAAAATCATTCATAATGCGTAAACGTTTATTCTGCGGTACATCG
>CAMYJG010000026.1 GCA_947258695.1 uncultured Ectothiorhodospiraceae bacterium
GAAACAAAAGCGGTTCAATTCAGCAAGCTTAACAGTGCGAACCAGGCAATTAAGCAGGCGATTGCAGATGACGCCGATGATCTTGCACCAAAAACATTACGTACCGCTTCGCTTGATTATAAGACAGCAATGAATATTATTGCGCAAAGCCCACGCAGTGAAAATATTTATAACACAAGCGTTCAGGGGGCACTTGCCAGTGCTACACAATTGTATGATGTGATGAATGTTATCCTTGGTGCAAAGGGTACGCCTGAACATATCGCTATTCAGATCGTAAAACAAAAACGTGCCTTAGGTGAATTGAGCTCAAACGTTGGTAAACTTGAAGCCAACTTAAAATCAACAAAAGAAAATTTACAGTCGACTAAGGAATCATTGCAGAAAAAAGAAGGTGCTTTAAAGCGTACTGAAGGTGTGCTTAAAACGCAGGAGCAGCAGCTTGCCAGGGCATCTACCCAGGTTCGCTTTCAACAAGCAATGGACGAGGCGCGTAAAGTTTTATCGCAAGATGATGCTTTAGTCTATCAGCAAGGTAACAAACTGGTTTTCAGACTTAAGCGTGTTAACTTTAAATCAGGTGCTGCAATAATTCCTGAAGCTTCTAAACAGTTAATATCGAAAGTTGATGCCATTATAAAAAAACTGGATGCAGAAAAAGTGGGAGTTCAGGGACACACTGACTCTGTTGGTTCAGCTAAGGTCAATCAAAAGCTTTCCAAGAAGCGGGCTTCGGCGGTTGCTAATTACCTATTCTCGCTTAAAGGCGGTTATAAAATTACCTATACAGGATACGGCGAATCTCATCCGATTGCCTCAAATGAAACCCCGAGTGGTCGGGCAACAAATCGACGGGTAGACCTGGTATTGTCAGTAAAACAGTAACCCATAACATTAATCACTCGTAATTAGGGGCAGGGGTATTTATTTAGCTCTGCCCTTTTTTTCACAAATATTCTGTCCTACCAGAGCCATATTAGAAGAATCGACGATTTTTTCTTAAAAAAAAATCAAAAAAATCTCTAAATCGTGTCAACCCATTCACAATCCCTGCGTTATTGATAGTAACAGGCTTAAAAAGTCTGAAATTATTCTAACTAAGGGAGGCTTATCTCATGATGAGTACATATGCAGGCCTATCGGCCAAACAACAAAAACAAAGTAAGTGGTTAGTTCTGTTAGTGAGCTTTATTCTGGTTTTAACCTTAAGTGCTTGTGGTGGGGGTGACGATTCCAGCCAGTCTGATAGTGGTGCTACCGGCCAGGTTCTGGTGGGATTAACGGATGCAGAGGGTGATTTTGTTACCTATACCGTCGATGTCATTTCAGTAAAATTAACTCATGCAAATGGTACCGAGGTAGAAACACTACCAATCTCTACGCGTGTTGATTTTGCTCAATATACTGAAGTCACGGAGTTTTTGACCGCAGCGACCGTTCCGAATGGTTTTTATGTCAAAGGCAGCATGGTCCTGGATTACTCGAATGCCGATATTCAAGTAGAAGATGCAGCGGGTAATTCTAAGCCTGTCACTAATCTCGTTGATATTGATGGAAATCCTGTTACCACATTAGAGGTTAACGTGACCTTGGATGGTGCTCGCGCTTTGCTAGTTGCACCGGGCGTGCCAAAAAGCCTTATGCTGGATTTTGATTTAAAACAATCTAATACGGTGGTTTTTGAAGATGATCAGATTAAGGTAACCGTTAAACCAATTTTAATTGCGGATGTTGATCTGCAAAAACCAAGAATCCATCGTTTACGTGGACCATTAAAATCAGTGAACCTGGAAGAAAGCGCCTTTGATGTTTATATTCGTCCATTCTTCCATCGCATTGGTATTGGTCAACGGCTATTTGGTTCATTAAAGGTACTTACAAATGAGGATACCTTTTATGAGATTGACGGCATTGGTTATAAAGGGGATGAGGGACTACAGGTACTTAATACGGTTGCACAACTTACCGGTGTGATCGTTAAGGGTGATCTTAAGTTTTTTCCTCTTAGATATGAAGCTCGTGAAGTATATGCTGGGAGTAGTGTACCAGGTGGGCAGATGGATTTAGTCGCGGGTACTGTTACATCACGTACGGCTGATCAAATTGTTGTACGTGGAGCAACAATCTTTAGAGTTGATGGAAGTGCGGTCTTTAATGATTATGTAACCGTGAGCTTAGATCAAAGTACCACTGTCCTTAAGCAGCTTAATGTCGGTACCTTTGATATTCAGGATATTTCAGTTGGTCAACGTGTTGCTATATTTGGCACTGTGACAAATGATCAGGTATCCGATTTACAAATGTCTGCAGCAAATGGTTATGTACGTATGGGCCTCTCATTCCTGCGCGGTAGTGTAGTCGCTGTTCCAGATGATGTTACCGATTTCACCTTGAATGTGAGTAGTATTAATGGCCGTACAATCAGTCTTTATGATTTCAGTGGAACGGGTACGCCAGGTAATGATGCAGATCCTGCGAATTATGAAGTTGATCACGGCACACTAACATTAGATGGTATTACTGTTGAGGATAATGTTGGGATGGCAGGTTTCCCTACTCCTTTCGGTACCGCACCTTCTGACTATACAGCGCATACGGTGGCTGAATTATAGAAAAGTGATAAATTGTTAAGGTAGTTTATAAAAACCGGAGTGATAGTATTTTTATCACTCCGGTTTTTTTACTTTTAATTCAATCAGGTTTAAATCGTATTTATTTAACTTTATATAAGTGCAGGATAGGTAAACAAACTAATATGTACCAGGTTTACTATGAAGTGAGTGAAAATACTAACTTCTATTCGCCCGGTTAATTGGTAAGCAAGCCCATAACCTAAGCCGGCAATGGTTGATAACAAGACATATTCCCAACCACCTGCCAAGTGAGCCAGGCCGAAGAGTAATGAAGTAATTATTAGTGCTAACCATTTCCCTGATTTAAAATGATCTAGTCGTTTCACCAGTTTTTTCTGTATTAAGCCCCGGAAAAAAGCTTCTTCTGCAGTACAGGTGAAAAATAAGTTTGCCCATATCCATAGCCATAACCCGTCAATTATTTTTGGTTCGAATTTAATATAATTAAGTAACACCGCGGCCAATATGATTAATGAAACTATTGTGGGCAGTAACCACAATAAAATTTTTCCTGTGGAGCGCCAGGGCAATATGTTGGCAGGTCGTTGATAAAACAAGCCAAGTATGAATAACCCGACCAGGGTTTTATCAATATTGAGATAAAGACTGTAGGGTATTGCCGTAGGTGTGAGTGAAACATGGTCAATCACCAGTAATGAATGGAAACCAGGTAGTACATGCATAGCCAAAGCGAGTGCTGAAACTATAAATAATGCGGTGGCAATCTGGCGCCATAGAAGAGCGGCTGTTTTACTATTTGCAAACCAGGCGAAAGCAAAAATACAACTTGTCACTAGTAGTGCACTTAACTCCATTTGCTGGAGAAAATACGCGGATAAACAACAGAGAATTAATAAAATCAGCCAGCTATGTCGCAGCTTGCCCAGATGCTGAGGAAATAGCACCATAATTAGTGAAGTAGATAAAAATACAAAAGGTATGTAGTCAAATATTGACACAATATACTCGTGAGTTGTTTTAAAAAAATGTAATATAGAAATATAAGATACTAAGCGGCTTTGTGTTTAGATTAAATTAATTTTTTAGTGACAGCTAGCAGTATATAGGAGAACAAGCTAGATGAGCGTAATTCAGGCTTTAGGTGGCCTTGGTTTATTTTTACTCGGTATGATTATCATGACCGACAGTTTGCGCAGCCTGGCTGGTGATGCTATGCGTAAATTATTATTGCGCTTTACTCATACACCATTTTCAGGTGCAGTTACCGGTACGATAGCCACTGCTATTATGCAATCGTCGAGTGCCACCACTGTTGTAGCAGTCGGCTTGGTGGGTGCCGGGTTAATGAGTTTTGCCGAGGCACTGGGAATAATTTTTGGTGCCAATATCGGTACAACAATTACTGGCTGGTTCGTTGTATTACTGGGTTTCAAACTTAAAATTGGCGCCGTGTTAATGCCACTAATTTTAGTTGGCGCACTGCTGCGATTGTTTGCTAAAGGGCGGTGGGCAAGTGCTGGTATGGCTATTGCCGGTTTTGGGCTTATATTTGTTGGAATATACCTGATCCAACAAAATATGGTTGAAGTTCAAAAACTGGTGAGACCGGAGAACTTCCCTGCTGATACTATGACCGGCCGGATTCAACTGCTGTTGATGGGGATTTTATTTTCTGCTGTTACCCAATCATCCAGCGCTGGTGTCGCAGTGACATTAACTGCCTTACATGCCGGGGCAATTAATTTTCCACAAGCAGCAGCGTTAGTCATAGGTATGGATGTGGGTACCACAGTAACGGCAGCGCTTGCCACTATTGGCGGTACAGTGGGTTCACGTCGAACCGGTTTATCTCATGTGATATACAATTGTTTTACCGGTTTGGGAGCCTTGTTGTTGATAACCCCGTATACATTATTCTGGCAATGGATATCGCCTGATATGTTACATGAGAGTGCAGAAATTGTTTTAATTGCCTTCCATACTATTTTTAATACCATAGGCGTGATTATTGTATTACCTTTTACCTACCAATTTGCACGTATGGTTGAACGATTAATTCCGGAAAAAGAACCAACGTACACAAATAATCTTGATGATAGCTTACTAGATGAACCGGTTTTAGCACTGACAGCGGCACAAGCAACACTTAAAAAAGAAAGTATCGCTTTATTAAAACATATTATTTATTTGCTGGGTGATAGTACTAAAGGGAGAGAAAGCAATCTGCTTGAATTAAAGTTTGAGCTTACAAAAACACACTCATACATTGATAGTATAGATGTTAGTGATAAAAAAACGAAGCATCATGACTATTTCATCAATATTTTTCACGCAATAGATCATATTCAGCGTTTACATCATCGATGTGACACGGCTTATGAGAGAATTACCGATCTTAAATATATAGAAGACACGGATTCAGATCGTAAAAAAGTTGCTGCTGTTCTGGCCGAATTTATTACTGATATGGAAATGAATGAATGGTCTGCTGCCGCAAAGCGTGCTGAAGAACTATCTGATTATATTACTAAGCGGGTTAAGCAATTACGTCAGATTATAATGGAGCATGTTGCCAACAATCATTTTAGTGTCGCCAGGGGAAATGCTTCATTAGATGCTGTTCGTTGGCTTGAGCGTATTAATCATCATGTTGCTCGTTTAAGTCATTACCTGGCAACAGCTGGAGAGTAATAAAAAGAGTAATTCTTATTTGTTTTATCAGTCTTTTCTGCTATAAAAGTACGAATGGATTATTTAAATTATTAAGGAAGTATAATCATGCATAAGATAAGAATATCCGCTCATATCATTATTTCACTTAAAAATTACAGGAATGACTATGCTTGAGAAAAATCAAACTGCACCCGATTTCAGCACGCCGAATCAGAATAATGAAATGATTCAATTGTCTGATTACAAAGGTAAAAAAAATGTGGTGTTATATTTTTATCCTAAAGATGACACGCCAGGCTGCACAATTGAAGCGAACCAGTTTACCGAGTTAGCCGGCGAATTTAATAAAATGGATACCGTTGTACTGGGTGTCAGTAAAGATTCCTGTGCGAGTCACCAGGCTTTTATCGACAAGTTTGACCTGAAAGTCGACTTACTAGCTGACACCAGTGGCGAATTATGTGAAGCCTATGGCGTTTGGCAGGAAAAAGAAAAAAATGGCGTGAAAAAACTGGGTATTGCGCGTTCTACTTTTGTTATTAACAAGGACGGCATTTTAGAGGAAGTGATTTACGGTGTAACGGCTGAGGGCCATGCCCAACAAATGCTTGACTTAGTTAGCCATCTTTAATTGCAAAGCTGAATACATAAAAACAACTACAGTGAAATTTAAAAATGGCCAGTGGAATTTTAGCGGTTCTTGATGATGTCGCGATGCTGCTCGATGATGCGGCAGCCATGAGTAAAGTTGCGGTAAAGAAAACGGCGGGTTTATTAGGCGATGACTTAGCGGTTAATGCTGAAAAAGCAACGGGATTTCATGCTTCCAGGGAATTGCCTGTAATTTGGTCTATAGCCAAAGGAGCATTAATTAATAAACTGATTATTTTACCTATTGCCTTCTTACTAAGTGCTTATACGCCCTGGTTAATTGTTCCTATATTGTTGATCGGTGGTGCTTACCTGAGTTATGAGGGGGCTGAAAAAGTTTATGAATGGTTTACTCATCCACACATCAAAAAGCCTGCCGCCAGTGAAACTTCAGATAAAAAAGAGATTTTATTTTCCGAAAAAGAAAAAATAAAAGCGGCAATACGCACAGACTTTATTCTGTCGGTTGAGATTATTGTCATTTCTCTTGATACCGTAATTGAACAATCACTTGCTATTCAGGTTATGGTAGTTAGTTTTATTGCCTTAGTTGCGACAGCAGGTGTGTATGGCGTGGTTGCCTTAATCGTGCGTATGGACGATAGTGGTTTTTACCTGGTTGAACGCGCTAAAGCTTTAAAAGGTACGGTTGCTTCGGCAACATCAAAAACCGGGGAATTACTCATTAATTCATTGCCCAAAATCATTCGCTTGCTCACTATTATTGGCACAATTGCCATGTTGCTGGTTGGCGGTGGGATGTATGTTCATAATATTGATGCGCTACATCACTTTGTCTCAGTTGTGCCGACATTGCTTGCCGATTTACTGGTGGGACTTTCCATAGGCTTGGTATTAGTGTTCTCGATGCAGTTACTGAAATCTGCTAAAGCCAGGACAAATATGTGACGCAATTCAAATTCAGGAAATAGTTTTAAAGTTTACTTTTTTTGCGACGATATAGTTTAAGCATCAGCATTAATTCTAACGCTTAAGGAGTAATTATCGTGTCTAGATCTGTTTTTGGCCCTACTGTTGGCTCACATCTTGGTAAACCTATTTTCCAAACTATCGAAAGTGAAGGTATCAAATATAATTTTGAACGCATGGCCTCATGCGATGCTGAAGGCTGCCCACTGCAGCAATTAGCCGCCAATGAAGTGATGTTCGATCAAGGATTAATTTATCGAAAAGTGCTTTAAACCGAGTACATTGTTTTATCACATTGATTTTATTGAATAAATGCTGGTTTCGTAACCAGCTTAGTAGGGCATGGGATACTCACGCCGTATTTTTTCAATTTCAGTAAGAACTTCTGCAGATAAGGTCAGCTCAATCGAATCGATATTCTCTTCGAGTTGCTGCAAGTTAGTGGCACCGATCAAGGTTGAGCTAACAAAAGGGCGACTGTTGACGTAAGCCAGTGCCATTTGGCTGGGGTTAATTTCATACTGTTTTGCCAGCTTAACGTATTTCTCGATAGCCGCTTCGGTGTGTGGATGAGCACGGTGGTCTGGACGGGTTTCAATGGTTAAGCGGGAGCCGGCTGGTCGAGCACCATTAAGGTATTTTCCACTTAGTGTTCCTCTGGATAATGGCGACCAGGCCAGTAATCCACAGTCCTCATGTCGTGCAATTTCACTTAAATCAGGTTCAAAGTAACGACAAAGTAAAGAGTATTCGTTTTGAATTGAAGCCATACGCGGCAGGTTATGTGTTTCTGCCAAATGCAGCCACTTTGTCATTCCCCAGGCGGTTTCATTGGATAAACCAATATGTCGTATCTTTCCTGCATCAATTAAGCTGCTCATTGTGTGCAGGACTTCTAAAAAATTATCTTCTTCTTTTTGCGCGTCAAAATGCGGATCATAATTCCATAGCTGGCCAAAGTGGTATGAGCCTCGGTTGGGCCAGTGCAACTGGTAAAGATCGATATAGTCCGTTTGCAGTCTTTTCAAACTGGCTTCAATGGCGAGATGAATATTCTTTTTATCGATAACATTTTGGCCATCTCTGATCCAGGATAAGCCCGGGCCAGTTATTTTTGATGCCAGAACCACTTTGTCACGATTGTTACGAGAGGCAAACCAGTTACCAATAATTGTCTCAGTTGTACCAAAAGTATCTTTAGTGGGGGGGATGGCATACATTTCAGCGGTATCAAAAAAATTCACCCCTCGTTCCAGTGCATAGTCCATTTGTGCAAAGCCATCATCTTGCGTGTTTTGAAAGCCCCAGGTCATAGTACCCAGACCAATCAGGCTGATATCTAAATTTGTTCGCCCTAGTTTTTTATATTTCATGTTAGTTTCTTTTTTAATAATGACTAATTAGTTGATACAGACAATAATTACTCTACAGTATAATGATAAAATTATTTAGCAACTTTCCAGGATAATTAATAACAGCTAATTATCTTTAGATAATTCCATTATCCGTTTGTTAGATGAAACGATAGTCCGGGCCATGTCATGAATTAATTTTTGTACTGTATCTGGACGGGCCTTGAGTAAGCTTCGAAAGTTATTACTTTTGACAACTAAGGTTTCACAATAAGTTGTTGCAATAACGCTGGCATTACGTTTGGTGTTGGTTAATGCTGCAATTGCGCCAAATATTTCATCTTTATTTATTTTGCCAACTTCAGTGCCTTTGAGCATGACTTTCGTTGAACCAGTTAGCAAGGTAAAAACTTCGTCACCTTCTGTATTCTCTTTGATAATAACATCGCCTTCTTTATAAGTTCGAAACTCCGGATTAAATTCAACTTCTTGCTGGCTAAAATGACACATAAGCAGCTGAAAGCTTTGGTTAAAGCAGCTTAAATATTGATTAAAAGCCAGTAGCTTATCTTTATTATTGGATATTAAGTCAATAAATTGTTGACTATCATATTCATCAACAATAACGGCAAAATCACTTTCAAAGCATGTAGTTTTAGTTTCAAATAATCCATCCAGACCAATGAGATCACCATTTTCATAATTAACGATTAGCTGCCCATTATAGGTTTCACTTATCATTCCACTTTTTACCCGGTAGATAGATTTTGCCTGGGGATCAATCGGGCTGCTTTTTTTTATTTTTAGATCAGCCGTTTTAACCTGGCAGTCTTTTAACAGGGCAGGTATGAGTGACTGGCATGTTTGCCATAGCGTTTTACATTTATCTGGGATTTCAAGTTTATGATACATAACAATTATTTCGTTTTTATATATAGTATAGTCATACTATAAAACTATGATAAATGTAAGTGCTTTGTTGCAATATTTTGATCTGCATACCAATTTAAGTTCATATCGCATTATTTAGCATTAATAGTCATTGGCCCATAGATATAAGGACATGCAAGATAAGCAGGAATTTAGTATCACGCCCGCGAGCTAAATAGTGTTAAAATACTATGTTGAAAAGTAAGTGATAATGTCAGCTATTTAAAAAAAGGGTTCGGAGTAATTTGCTTTTAAACAAGGCAAATATGTATTTCGCAGTAAAGATTATGGATAACAAGCAAGATTCTCAATCATTGTATTGGGTCAAAGAGTCACTATTTGGAATTTGGTTTTTAAGCACCTATACCTGGATACAACGTGTTTTAAGGCGGGCAATAAAAGATCTTGTCAGGTTAATGCCTGATAAAAATAAAAAATATAATACCATTCTTGATATTGGTTATGGCCATGGTCATTCTTTGTGGTTGTTAGAAGAATATTTTCATCCAGAAAAAATTATTGGTTTAGATGTTGATCCAGAGTCAAAAGTTCGCACCAAAGAAAATATTAAAAAATGCACATGCAAGGTCGAGCTTATTGAGTCAGATGCGGCGTATATTGATTTAGCCGATAACTCGGTTGATATGATATTTTGCCACCAGACTTTTCATCACCTAATTCACCAGGATAAGGCCATCAAAGAGTTTTACCGGGTATTAAAGCCAGGTGGCGATCTACTGTTTGCCGAGTCATGTCGGCGCTACATCCATTCTTTTATTATTAAATTATTATTCAGACATCCAATGTCAGTACAAAAAACCGATCTCGAATACATCGCCCTGATTGAAGATGCTGGCTTTATCGTTAAACCCGAATCCGTATCCAGGCCATTTTTATGGTGGAGCTTACCTGATCTAGGTTTGTTGAGTTACTTTGGCTTAAAACAAAAAGAGATCGAAGGGCAACGTGAGGAAACTATGGTGAATTTAATTGCTCATAAACCTGCTTGACAGAGATTAAGGATTACCCACTAACAAAATTAACAAGTAATACCTATGTTATTCATGGAGAACATTAGCCAGGCAACCTGGCTTTTAAAAAAATCCCCGTTACGAGGATTTTTTAAGTAATAACGTCAGGTGAATCACGTTGGCAGCGAGTTTTAATCTCTGCGATCGAATCAGCAATTGCAATTAATTCAGCAAGCGCAGTTTGTGTTGGCATATCATGCAAGCTTGCATCGCTTTCATATTTTTCAATGTAAACCCGTAATGTTGCACCTTCGGTACCTGTTCCGGATAATCTAAAGACAATTCGTGACTCATCATCAAACAGGATACGGATCCCCTGGTTACTTGAAACACTGCTATCGACAGGATCGTTATAACTGAAATCATCACATAACGTTATTTTGTAATTGCCAAATTCTTTTCCAGTTAATGAGGATGAAATAGTTCTCAGATTTTCAATTAAAGAATTGGCTACTTCTGAATCGATTGCTTCATAATCATGACGGCTGTAGTAATGGCGACCATAAATTTTCCAGTGTGAGCGGGTGATCGCTTCAACTGATTGTTGTTTTTCAGCCAGAAGATTTAACCAGAATAATACTGCCCATAAACCGTCTTTTTCCCTGATGTGATCAGAACCGGAACCAAAACTTTCTTCACCACAAAGAGTAATACGTTTGTCATCTAACAGGTTACCAAAATACTTCCAACCAGTAGGCGTTTCATAACAATCGATACCCAGTTTATCAGCGACTTTATCAACGGCCCGGCTGGTCGGTAATGAGCGTGCAACACCGTTTATTCCCCTGGAGTAACCGGGTATTAGATTCGCATTCGCAGTCATAATGGCAAGACTGTCACTGGGATTAACAAAGAACTTTTGCCCGATAATCATATTGCGATCGCCATCACCATCGGATGCAGCACCAAAATCAGGTGCATTAGAATCAGAATTTAATATTTCGACCAGTTCCTTAGCATGAGCGAGATTGGGGTCTGGATGTCCACCACCAAAATTCTCTGAAGGTATTCCGTTAATAACAGAACCGACAGCAGCAGAGAGTTGTTTTTCAAATATTTCTTTTGCGTAAGGACCGGTAATCGCATGCATGGCGTCAAAACAGATTGATAGTTCACCAGATGTGAAGAGGGACTTTATTTTTTTAAAATCAAACAGTCCCATCATCATTTCTGCATAATCACTTACCGGGTCAATAACGCTGACTTGCATATCACCTAGTTGATAGCTTTGAAGGTTATCCAGCGGGATATCATCCGCCTCCGCTATCGCATATTCGGATATGGTTTTACTGCATTCATAAGTGGCATCGGTAAAGGAAGTCGGGGCAGGGCCACCGTTAGAAATATTAAACTTAATTCCAAAATCACCATCAACACCGCCTGGATTATGGCTGGCAGATAAAATAATACCGCCTGCCGCGTTATATTTTCGTATTACGCAGGAAACAGCCGGGGTAGAAAGAAAACCATGCTGGCCTACCATCACTTGTTTAATACCGTGTGCCGCCGCCATTTTTAAAATAGTTTGAATAGCAGGCTTGTTGTAGTAACGACCATCACCGC
This sequence comes from uncultured Ectothiorhodospiraceae bacterium, assembly GCA_947258695.1. Lineage (GTDB taxonomy): Bacteria > Pseudomonadota > Gammaproteobacteria > UBA6429 > Thiohalophilaceae > JAGLTQ01. The sequence continues at coordinate 11,725 of CAMYJG010000026.1, forward strand.
CAAGAATTAACAAATTATTCTTAAGTCCAGTTGCAGTATTAAATATAGACTGAACAAAATTTTCCAGGTAATGCGGTTGTTGGAATACGGTTACCTTTTTTCGTAACCCAGAGGTTCCCGGTTTTTGACCTTCATGAGGTGTTGTTTTAATTTTTTTTATATTCATAATAATGTGACAGTTTTGTTAAGATGATAAGCAGGTAAATAAAAATATCATTATAATGAATCATGTAATTCGATACTACTATAAACAGCACCTCAATCATGGAAGTTAAAAAAATGAATAATAAAATGGATAAATATCTTGAGATTTCTGATGAGCCACTGGATGAAAATCGACCAAATCGGCTTTGTGTCAGTTTAAGTGATATCCACCTTACCGATGGCAGTGTTGGTTTACAAAACTTACGCCAGGCGACCTGGGATTCGTTTTACGCCTGTTTGGCTGAACGTTGTCGTCGTTACGATATTGAGGAGATGACCCTGGTGTTTGATGGTGACGTGGTCGATATGATTCGTACCGACAAGTGGGCCAGGAATAATATTTACCCATGGCAAAGAGACGAAAAAGATGATTTCTCACGTATCGTAAATGAAATTATTGAAGCGATTGTTGATGACGAGCATAAAGAATTTTTTGAGTGGTTAAGGGCGCTACCCGGTAATTTAAAAAAAGACACCAAGGTAAACGACGTCAAAGTACTCATTTTATTAGGCAATCATGATAAAGAATTATTTTGTGATCAAAAAGCATTAACTTATTTTTATGAAAAAGGACTGGGGCAGAAGCTGGAAGATATCAATGAAGAAGACCGTCGTCGCATAGGGCGCATGTACGGCGATGAGAAAATGTTTGTTGATAAAACCACGGCACCTTATTTACCTTTTTACTATGGTGATCGCGGCTTTCGTTTTTTTACCACGCATGGCCAGTGGCGTGATGCAGACAATAGTCGAAATATCAAAGCAAGTTCTGGCTTACCCTCATGGTCAGTCAAAGATGGCTGGCAAAATGAAACCTGGCAGCAATTAAAGTTTTCTCCTTTTTTTGAGCCTTGTTTTGGTGATACGGTTGCCGCGGGTGTTTTATCGACTTTTATTTATAAAACAAAAGATGCTCTTGATCAGCATGGCTACCATGATGATCGCTTGATGAGTATCCTCGATGAACTGGATTTATATCGTCCAACTTATAAAGCGCTGGTTCGTTTACTTGAAGAAACCAAATCAATGCGTGATAAAAAGTGTGATCATAAGGTCATTGATATTATTGAGGGAACTTTATACCAATGTGTAATTGAGTGGTTAAGTTGGGATTTCACTTATATCTCTTCACCCTGGTACAGGCGGATTGGTTTATGGCTGGTGAAGTTCGTACTTAAGTTCTTAAAATTATTCAATATAGGCCTGGAGATCAAAGCCATTGCCTGGTTGATGAAGTTTATGGGGACGGTTATTCGCTTCAATCCATTTCGCAAACCAGGTGTTAGTTTCAAAACGATGAAAACATTTCCTGCCTTCTTGCCCTGTTATAAACACTATGGCTTCCAAATACATGGCGAAGGCCATACCCATCACCCCTTACAAGAAGAAGTGAATTTTAATAGGAAAAAACCGAGTACTTATATTAATTTTGGCACCTGGCGTGACCAGATTGTTGGTAGAAAAAAATCCGGTTATCGCCGACGTAGTGTATTACGTGAATTTTATATTCTTGATTTAAAAGACACTACAAATGGTGCTGGGCGTTCATTTAATTATTTCAGCAATGACATTCTTGCCTGGAGTGATAAATCTGATGAATTCTCGCGTAAGGGCAGGCATCAGCCACATTTTTAATGATATGGATTGGCCTTATGCTTTTCTTTATGTGAATTTATATCACCATCAAGTACACCATCATCATTTCTGTCTATACCCATTCGTATACCTGAGCCGGGGGGAGTACAAGTAAATGTAATTGTTTTGTTAGCAGACTTTATAAGTTTTTTTAGGTTAACAGGTGGCTTTCTGGTGTTATCCGTTCTAAATTTACCATCATGGTAAAGAAAACCCCTTTCTCGTTTATTTTTTATTTTCTTAGCTATTAGATCACAATCACCTTTATCTGCTCGAGTCATTAACAATTGCAACTGTGTCCATTCTTTATTGCTGGAGCGTTTATTTATAGTTACCTGCTGTCCAACAACAGGTTTCATATTACTGGGAAAGGCCAGCATAAACTGTTCTGTTTGTTGGCGTTGTTTATCACCAGCTGGACCAATCTCAAAACCACCCAGGTTTGGGAATGGACCAGAGTCAGCATGTTGAAAAACAATAATCTTAAGAAAACGAAAGATGGTATCAATGCTGCCATCATGAAAAAAACCAAAACCACGCACTTGATCACCGGTATGAGTATTATCAATACTAGGATCATCTGACTCAGGGATAATAAATCCCCCCGGTGTTTTACTCATACCAAACATGCCAACTTTCTGATACAAGTTACGTAAATGCGGGATTTTAAAAACCTGGGAACCAAGTTCAAAAGTTGCCCGTCCATCGGCACCATAGAAACCGGGTTTCTCCACACCAAACTCTGCATTACCATCTGGATCTGTGATGTGGCAGCCGACACAGGAATTAAACGGATCAGATAATCCAAATGCCGTAGATTTACCAAAAAAGAAATCACTGCCAGCTTGTTGTTCTGTGTTTAAAGAGTTATCTAATGCACGAATTGGGTTGGGTGGATAGGTGAGCTCAAGCACAAAGTCGGTTAAGGCTTGCATATCTTCAGCTGGTAGTGGAGCATGACGACCAATCAAATTAACGAATGAAGTGTTAAACTGGCGCAACGCTTCTTCTTCATTATAGACACCACTGTCAGGTTGTTCATTGGGTTCACCGATAAGTCCGGCAGTACGATCACCACGCCAATGTTGTGCACCATGGTTTGCCAGACCGCGCAGGCTTTGTGTTGTCATCGGGCCTTTCATTGGCCTGAAGTCTACGGGCACGTGGTCAAAACCAACCATAGCAGGGTGAACAACGAGAGGATTGGTATTTGTTGTTGTGCTTGCATCAGGATTACCCAAATCCCAGCCGAGTGCATCATAGTCACCAAATACATGACAACTTGCACAAGCTGAATCACCGTGACTTGACGTATAACGCGCGTCATAAAGGAAGCGTCGCCCTTTAATGATATGTTCTGGTTCCGGGTTGTACATATTAATGTGAGCGACTTCTTTTCGTTTTGAAATATTAATTACCGATATCGAATTATCAAAACGCGTTAAAACATATAAACGTTTATTTTTTTCATCTAACACGACGCCGCTAGGGCCACCACCTGAAAGTTCAATATGATTATTTTCATTCGGAGAGAAAGTATTATCTTCGAGTTTGCTGGTATCAAAGATGCCAATTTTACTTGAACCAAGAGCAGCAACATAAAGTGTTTTACCATTGCGGCTAATTGCCATATCAACAGGGAAAGCAAGGCTGCGAGAATTTTCCGGGTTTGGTATAGCGTCACAACATGTACTGTAATCTATATGCTTATTGATATGTCGAGAAGTGACAGTACCATTTTTTAATATAGTTATACGGCTTTGGTGTAAATTACCCCGTGTGCTACTGCCACTATAAATACCCGGGCCTTCAAAGCGTGTCTCATTTGCGGCATCGGTATTAGAGACATAAACGGTACCGGTGACAGGGTTTGTAATCATATTGAATATAGTACTGCCGACACCCTTGTATTCGGCACCTGAAATTTCTACAGGCGGATTCGCAGTGGCATCAATCACAAAGACATCTTTATCGGGGAGTGAAAATTTCACATGTTCATCCCATATGCGCCCAAGCTCATCTCGCCAGTGTTGGCCATCATGTTTAACGATTAACCCTGTTGTTGGCTGAGGTTCATTTTCTGCATTGGTAACGGGTGTCGGTAAGCCGCCATTGGCTATGACATTATGTTCGAAAATAGTGGTTGTACGGTTGCCGCTATGAAAACCGGCAGCATAAACATGCTTACCATCGGCCGATACGGTTAATGCGCGTGGTGTATCTGCAAAGAGAGTAATAATATTGAGCGGCGTGTCGTTGGAACGTGATTTAGTTGCGTCATATACCCATACATCGGCCCGTCCGACGCCGGGAGTCGTTAATTGTGGATCGGTGGATAAATGTTGGCCGCGATGGGCGGTAGTAATGAATGCCCGTTTGTTATGATTATTTTGTTTGCCACCAGCAAACACGATATCTCTTGGTTCATCACCGACTTGTAATGTTTTTACCACATAACCCGGGGCATGGTTTTGCTTGCACGCTTTAGCAGAGATTTTAATAATACTGACGCTATCTGAAAGGTGATTCACAACCCAGACTTCTGAGGGTTTGTTTACTGCCACTGCAACGGGTTCGAGTCCGACGGAAATCGAGCCACAATGTTTTAGGCCGGATTTTTTTACTGCGAATACCTCCAGGCGGTTATCCGGTGTATTGGCCGCAAAAAGCAGTTGATTGTTTGCTGAGAGTGCTAATGGCCTGACCTGGCCAGATTCAAATAAGGTGTAAGAACGGTTGGATTCTGAGGCAAAACTATCAGGGATCATTGCAATACTGAGAATTGAGCTCAAGATTGCAAACACTGCAGTCAGCAGTGTGAAACTGGTACTTTGATTTCTCATGAATATCCCTAAAAAACAAATAGTTAGATGACTATTTTTATTAAATATCAAATTAACGAAGCTAGTTCTGCTACCAGCAAAATACGTCTTATTTTTATATTTGATGGGTATTATCGGTCATACTTTTAAAAACTTTAATAAAAGTAAGTCATTTATGTGAGAAAGATCATAAAAAGAGTGTGAGATTGAGAAGGATTAAGCTCTTATATTAGTAAGTTCTAATATTTAGGTATGTTATTTACGGGGTGGCTAGGTCTGGCGACGACAGCTTGGTAATGTCAAATGCACAGAAATGGTTAGTGAGAATTGTTTACGAGAGAAAAAGCGAAACCCGGCAATGATGGCGAGTTATTTCAATTCCCATCACTGCCGGTAAAAAAACGATTATTTTGCTTCCATATCCTGACCGCAACACATTGGGGATTTTACTTTACCATGTCCATCCGGGCATTCTGATACATGAACCGTTTCACCATCATCTGTTGTAATCGTACTATGTACTAATTCTTTACCACATTTCCCACATGTCATTGTACCGATACTCATACCACATACATTACAGGTATATGCTGTCATTGTTGTTCTCCTTCAATTTAGCAGGGATTTATTATTTTATAATTCCTATTATTGTAGTTCACTGTTAAAAATACTGCAGATAATATTTAGTTTCCAGACTTTATTAAGACTTTGTATCCATGTAACTACTGTGGTTTTAGCAATAAAGTGGCTCTATTTATCTTTGAATGAGCGTATAATGACAGGCAGTTAATTATTCCCTTTAGCTTGAAAACTAATTACTCGTAAATGCAAATAAATACTCAAATTCCTGAACGTAATGGTGAGCATGGTGTTGCCGTGGTAAGTGGCGGCGGAAAAAATGCCAGTAAGGCCGATCAAACAGCCTTGTTACCGGTTTACCTGGCAAGTATGCGTCAGCGATTTAAGAATGAAATTAATCGTCTAACAACCGGTCGTGCAATGTTTGAAATGCTGTCTGGCCGGGATGATGCAAGCGAACTTAGTTTCCCTATGAGTTATTTATATGCATGGCATTGGTTACGTCATAACGTGCATGCTAACTATATGGCCCAGGTTTTGGAAACATTCCGCGGTGCAAAATTTGGTTTTTTAATGGATTTGTTACTGAGTGAGTCAGCGGAACAATTCATTGAAGGCTATATACAGCATTGGCAATCTACAACCAGCGGGCTTAAGCAAGAAACCGAGCTGCTTCAGTTATTAGCACTTCGCGATAATGATAATAAACAGCTGGCAGAAGATATTATTTCAATCTGGAAGTCACTTGGGTTATTTACCGAAAATTACATGCTGCAATTTAAGCAGGTGTCCCGTGATGAACGTGATCGTTACCAGGGTATGCTTGGTAAAGAAGACTTACAACGACTGGCTTTAGTTGATGCCTTGCCTGACAGCACTGTTAATGCAGAACCGCCACGTTATAGTAAATTAGGTATTATTCCGGCAATGGGTTGTCCACAAACCTGCCGCCATTGTATGTTTACCTGGCGTCCACCACGTGGCAAAAATGAAAATCCTCAACAAGTTTTTGAATTGGTTAACCAGCATACTGATAGCGTGTTATTTACCGGTGGTGATTTAACCAAGCAGCTTGATTACTTTTATGATGCGATTAAATCAATGTCGCATATTAAAAATTTCGCGCTGTTATTAAATGGTGATTTTGCGAATAGCGCCAAAGAAACCAACGAAGTGATGGGTAAGATGGCAGCTGCAATAAAACAACGGGATAAAAAATGGCCTAAAGCCAAAGTGTTGTTGCAAATTAGTTTTGATGAATTTCACCAGGAAGTTTATGTTGATAAGCGCGGTTTACTTGCTGAACGAATTCCGGTTGCTAAAATTGCAAACATAGTTGAAAGATATCCAAAATACGCTGGCCAGATACAGTTGGCATTACTGCATAAACAAACCAGTCTTAATTTCTCACATGATGTTTTGAATAAAGGTGTTGTTGCACGCCTGGCAGCTGAACTGGCTAAACGAGGCTATCAAATGCAGGTAATGGATATGCAAGCTTCTTCCCGTTTAAAAGTAAATCCTAAAACACCGGGACAAAGAGATAAAATATTAAAAGATGTGACGTTTACTTTAGAAAAACATAAAAATGCACCGATATTATTAACCAGCTCAACCATTGATGGTTATGGCCGAGCTGCATTGCTGGACGAATGGGAAACGGTAAAAGAAAAAGATCTATTGCAACAGGTAATAACACAAGGCGCACCCGAGGGTGAGTCTTTTGATATCGATATGATGCTGTGGTTTAACGGTTGGGTAACCTTGTTTAACGCGGTTCATATTTGTTTAGGTGATCATTATAAAGATGGCATGGATACCATTATGGCGAGACAACGAAAAGATCCGTTATCTCATGCATTAAATAAAATGGATCGAGATATTCTAAAATTCTACGGCGAAATTCGCGATGATCTGGATGAACATATCGAAGCGGCAACAGGGCCTCATCATTTATTTCATGCACTGACAGAAGAATCCGAAGTGCGTTTGCATTTAACGCGTCGCTTAATAGAAGAAAACAAACTGGTTACACACTAATTTTAATAACTAAGGTAATAATAATGAAACAATGGGTTGTTTATCTTTCAGGTGAAATTCACAGTGACTGGCGTGAGAGAATAAAAACAGGTACTGAAAAAGAAAAACTAAATGTATCTTTTGTTAACCCGGTAACCGATCATGCAAAGAGTGATGATTGTGGTGTGGAAATTCTCGGTAAAGAAGAAAACAGTTTTTGGCATGACCAGAAAGGTTCGGGTATTAACGCGATTCGTACCCGTAACTTAATTGAAAGTGCAGATATTGTGGTGGTACGTTTTGGCGACAAGTATCGTCAATGGAATGCGGCCTTTGATGCCGGCTATGCATCAGCGCTAGGTAAATCAATTATCACCTTGCATGAGCCAGAGCTTAACCATGCTTTAAAAGAAGTCGATGGCGCCGCTAATGCGGTATGTGCGACACCGGAGCAGGTTGTAGAAATACTTCGCTATGTTATGAATGAATAATTATTTATAAAGAATTAAAAAAGCCCGCATAAGCGGGCTTTTTTAAAGAGTAGAGAACAAATTAAATAATTAAACAGCTCGTCGACGTTTAAATCCAAAGAAGCTAAGTAATGCTGAACCGAATAAAATAGCGGCCCCGGGTAATGGAACAGGAGTAACATCAATACCGGCTACTGCATAATCACTAAATTTATCAAGATAGCCTGAGAATACTAACTCGGTGATCCCATTACCAGCAAACCCAGTCGCATAAAAACCACCAGCAAGAGGATTTGGGCCAGAGTAAAACAGTCCATCAATGACGGCTATTTCACCTGTTCTTTTTGTTTTTCCATCTAATTCATAACCGGTTTCGTTTGCAAACAAATCCAGTAACAGGATGTCTGTTATATTCACAGCTTGAGCAAAACTTATGGTGATTTCTTGAGAGCCACCCTGGCTGATTTCATCATTGTTGATTCCAATGCCATCGCCACCACAGGTTAAACCGTTACCCGGCTGGCCATAGACACAACCGCCACGGTCACCGCTATTAAATGTTAAAACACCCGTATTGGCAGTTAAAGTGACATTACCAATTGTAGCAGTGGTGTAATCGTTATTGGCGGCAATGGCGTCTTTCCATTCAAGCTTGGTAAAGTCAATCAGTGTTGCCTGTGCCGATGCTGAAATGACAAAAGTCGCTAATAATATAGAAATTCGTTTAAACATGAGAAACCCCATAATCTCAAAAACGTTTGGTGCTATTATACTTCGCTTAGCTGTGTGGGTTATATGGCCTGATCGGGCCATTTTGCAGGCTTATCGACATATAATTCAATGACTTAGCTGTCTTCATCACCTCTATATAGGCTACCATATATGGTACTAGTGTTCTGGGTAAAAACGTATGAGCGAAGATAAAAAGACCACCATGCAATTCCTATTTGGTGATCGCGAACTGGTCATCAAGGTTGCTAATTTATTAGAAGCCCCGGTTGATGTCATTGTGAATCCAGCCAATGGTGGTTTGTCGCATGGCGGTGGCGTGGCAGGGCAAATTTCCCAGCAAGGTGGGCCGGTCATCCAGGACGAAAGTAACCGCTTTATCAAAGAACATGGTGAGCTTGAAAGCGGTATGGTGGCTTATACTTCGGCGGGTCAGCTACCGTTTAAGGCGGTGATTCATGCGGTTGGGCCAAGGATGGGAGAGGGGGAGGAGCAGCGAAAAATCCAACTAGCGGTCTCTCACAGTCTCAAGTTGTGTGATATGCATGAATGGCAGTCGATTGCTTTTCCAGCCATTAGTGCAGGTATTTTTGCTGTGCCGATTGATGTTTCAGCACGGGCATTTTTTTATGCGATTACCTCATTTTGGGATGCGAGGCTGGATACGGATCCTGAAAAGGTCATTATTTGTTTAACCGAGTCGAATTTTAAGTCGTTTCTGCATGCTTTTCGAGAAGAGTCATTGCGGCAGGACTTTGAGTTGAAAGAGGAAAATAAACCAGATTTAAAGAAACAATCACTGCCTGAACAGGACAGTGAACCGGAAGTGGGTATTGTTAACCTGGATGAAGAAGAACTTACCTCGTTACAAAATGATGAGGTAAATGATTGGTTTAAATAGATTTTTAACCGTTCTCAGTATCGTTATTGTTTAATTAAAGGGAATATTATCTCGTTTTCATAGCTTACGCGGTCTCGAATTAAAGCAATAATTTCACGACTCTCATTACTTAGCATTTCATGTTCCGCGTTTGATTCAGGCATAGAACACCAATGCCGGACAAAACCGGAAAAACGGTGTTTAATTTCTTTTGCGCTGTCATGGAATGCTTTTGCTGCGCGACTAACCTCTTCATCGTCAGCGCCCAATAAGGCGGCATAAATCGTGTTATCTTCAAACACAAGATGTACCCATACCTTTTCTTTAAAGCGCTTCATTAGTTCTCTAACAAAAGTATTATTGTGCAAGGGTTGCTGTTCCATCAGGACTGAAAGCACATCACACAGTTGAGAAATTTCCTGGTTTTGTTCTTTAAGCTCTTTTACAGAATACATTATTCGTCAGACCTTTTAGCTTAACGTTATTGGTGAAAAAATTAATTATGCATCTTGAATCATCTGAAATAATTCATCTTTTAAATGCAGACGGAGCTTTTTTTTCTCTTCTAAAAAATCATCAGATGTTGTTTCAACATTGGTTTCAATACGATGAATCTCATGGTCAACCTCATGGTATTGCTCAAATATCTTGGCGAAATGAGCATCAGTCATTTTTAAATTGTGAATAGTTTCTCGGTGCTCCGGTAACTCATGAATAAGATCGTGTTTTTCATTTAACATATTGCAGCCTCTAAAATGTAAAGTTTTGACACTGGTTGCGCCAGCAGTTGTAAGCAATTAACGTATTAAATCCCTATAAATACATATTAGTATATTGAGTATTATTAGAAGCTGATCTGAATCAAGTATTGAGTGTGTTACCGAAAACACACGTTCACGAGCAGAGAGAATTCCATGCTGAGCAAGGGGGATTTAATACCTTAGTAAATTACTGATAAATTAATTTATCACCATATCAGAACTCTTGAATACCGAGTACCCGAGTAAAGCAGTAAACTATGCTTAAAATTTGAGTGGCTTTACAGCTGCAATGTCATTAACTTAATTTTGAGGTGTAGTATGAGTTCAGAAGAAAATATACAAGATTCAAAAGTATTAAGTAATTTAATCGTATTAACGAGTGTTTTATTTGGCTTTTTCGTTGCGATGATATTTTTAGCGCGCACTATCGTCTATTAAGCTCAATCTTGGGGCTTTTTGCACGGCCTCAATTATTAAGAAAACCGCCATATTGGCGGTTTTTTTATGTTGTTTAATTAACTTTTATGCAGCCTAGCCGATATTTTATTTATGTGAATTTTATTGCTCATTAAGCTACAGATAAGTCAGAAAAATAAGCGGGAATTAAATGGTAGATCTTAAAGAATTACTGAAATTAAAGGATTTTAAAAACTTAGAAGATTCTGCGGTCGTGGACATTGCCGAGCATGCTGAAACTAAAACGTATGCAGAAAATGACCGGTTGGTTGCCGAACAAATGGCCGGCTACGTTCTTTATTTGCTGGAGGGCGAGCTTGATTTACAGGCAACCGGAGGTATTCAGACGCTGGTTTTTGCAGATTCAGAAAGAGGGCAAGAACCGCTGTTTTATTCTGACACCCCGGGTCATTATGGTCGGTGCCTGAGCGCATGCAAGATCTTATTGGTTGAAAAAGAAACGATTGAAAAATATGGATTAAACCACGACAGGTTTAAAACAGATATCAATTATGCTGACTTTGAAACTTTATTGGGTAATACCAGCCTGGCCTTGTTTGATGAAATTACAGAACTGTTTAAAAGTAAATCGATTACTTTACCGAGTCTGCCTGAAATAGCTTTGTACATAAATGCTGCGCTTGAAAAAGAAGATGTCAGTACCAAGAAACTCTCTAAAATAATTCAAATGGATCCGGTGATTGCAGCACGTGTGGTTCAGGTGGCTAATAGCCCGTTGTATGGCAATACAGAAAATAATTCAATACAGGATGCATTAGCAAGAATTGGTCTGGATGGTGTGCGTACCATCGTCATGGGGGTGGTGTTGCGTGATTTATTTATGCCTGATACACAACCTGTGATTGATGCCATGACGAAATTTTATGAGCACAGTATTCGTACCGGTGTGATTTGTTATGCACTGGCAAAAAAATTAAAAGGCTTTAACCGTGACCAGGCTTTCATGGCGGGTATCCTGCATGACATTGGTGTTGTACCTATTTTAGTGGTGGCCGATCGGCATCCACAAATTGCAGAAAAAGAAAATAATCTCGCTGCCGTGCTGGCACATTTAAAGAGTTATATTGGTGGCATGGTGTTACAGCAGTGGGATTTTGCAGATAAATTTATTGATGTTGCAAAGCACGCGTATGACTGGGATCGCAAAGCGGAACAAGCTGATTACTGTGATTTAGTGCAGGTAGCTTTACTGCATTCACATTTGCTTGGAGGTGAAAAAATTAAGGGACCTGAATTATCGGCATTACCCGCTTTTAAACGACTTGGTTTTGATAAAGTAAATCCAGTCGATGATATTCAAACGCTGAAAGAATTAAGCTTACGCATTAAAGATATGATTCGGATGATTTGTAAATAATTATTTTAAAAAAATTACCCGGACTTATTTCGGCATAATAAGCCCGGGCAAATTTAAGGAAGGTTTTTACTTAACGTCTATCTTAACACTATGCCGTTTCTCTCCTTCCGCTTTGGGTAGGGTCATTTCCAGAAGGCCATCTTTAAATTTGGCTTTAATCGCCGACTCATCAATAGATGCAGGTAAAGTGACGGTTCTTAAGAAATTACCGCTACGGATTTCCTTGCGATAGTACTCTCCTTTTTCTTCCTTTTGCTCCTCCCGGGTTGAGCCACGAATAGTGACGCTATGATCTGTCGTAGAAACGTCGAGATCCTCTTTTTTCACGCCCGGTAAAGTTGCTTTAATTACGATTTTATTGTCCTGGTCAATCACATCAACCTGTGGCAGGTTTTCAGTGAGTGCTGTGTGCTCCATTCTGAAAGGATGCATCCAGCTTTGCGGCATAAAATGTTCAAACATTCTTTCCATTTCTTCAAACATGGTTAAAGGCCGGAAAGGCACAACATTTTCATGCTCGGTTTTCTTCATCGATGTTTGAGTGTTCATTGCACACCTCCTTTGTTAACGTCTTAACAAACCAAGGTGACGGGATACGGCATGATTTCCTGTCAGTTATTGTAAAAATGTCTTTTACACTACTACTTTAAAATACTGTGATAATGAAATGTTGATCCAGGACAAAAAAGCGTTAAATTTTTAAATAAAGATCACGCCCTAAAAAATTAAGCCATTATTAACCATGAAGACTGAGTGGTTATCTGCCGTGCTGAGAAAATTTAGAAATTTTGCAAAATAAGGCGAAAACAACAGCTAAAAACCTTAATGTTTTGCACATTTTTGCTCCCTTTAGAGTATAATGCGCGGCTATTTTTTGGTGAATTTTTATTCACACCCCCGAATTTTGGTCGTGGCGCTTAATTTCGAAGAAAAATTAAGTGACACATTAGACTTTTAACGATTTTTAATAAAATTAGAGTAGCGAAACGATGGCTGATTTAAGTAAGTATAGAAATATAGGTATTTTCGCCCATGTAGATGCGGGTAAAACCACGACTACAGAACGTATCTTAAAACTCACCGGTAAAATTCATAAAACCGGTGAAGTACATGATGGTGAAGCAACGACTGACTTCATGGAACAGGAAGCTGAGCGTGGTATTACTATCCAGTCAGCTGCGACCTCTTGTGAGTGGAATGACCACCGCATGAACATCATCGACACACCGGGTCACGTTGATTTCACAATCGAAGTATACCGTTCATTAAAAGTATTAGACGGTGGTGTGGGTGTATTCTGTGCTTCGGGTGGTGTTGAGCCTCAGTCAGAAACAAACTGGCGCTACGCAAATGAGTCAGAAGTTGCTCGTGTTATTTTTGTAAACAAACTGGATCGTATGGGCGGTGATTTCTACCGCGTCGTTGACCAGGTTGAAAACGTGTTGGGTGCAAACCCATTAGTGATGGTTCTGCCAATCGGTATTGAAGATGACTTCACTGGCTTAGTTGACCTGTTAACGCGCAAAGCGTGGGTATGGGACGACTCTGGTAGACCAGAAAATTACGAAATCCAGGATGTACCTGCAGATATGGCAGACGCGGTTGAAGAATGGCGTGAAAAACTCATCGAAACTGCTGTAGAGCAAGACGATGACCTGATGGAAAAATACCTGGAAGGTGAAGAGCCATCAGTTGAAGATATCAAGCGTTGTATCCGTAAAGGTACTATCGCGTTGGACTTCTTCCCAACTTATTGTGGTTCAGCATTTAAAAATAAAGGTATTCAACTCGTACTGGATGCGGTTGTTGATTTCTTACCAAACCCAACTGAAGTTAAGCCACAACCAATTACCGATGAAGAAGGTAACGAAACGGGTGAAGTTGCGACTGTTGATGAAAAAGAGCCTTTCCGCGCTTTAGCATTCAAAATTATGGATGACCGTTTCGGTGCATTAACCTTTATTCGTGTTTACTCAGGTGTGTTGAAAAAAGGTGATAACGTTCTTAATACTTTCACGGGTAAAACGGAACGTATTGGCCGTATCGTAGAGATGCATGCTGATGAACGTATCGAGTTAGATGGCGCACAAGCCGGTGATATTGTTGCCGTTGTCGGTATGAAGAATGTTCAAACAGGTCATACATTATGTGATCCTAAGCACCCGGGCACACTTGAGCCTATGGTCTTCCCTGATCCTGTTATCTCGATCGCAGTTGCACCAAAAGATAAAGGTGCGGCTGAGAAAATGGGTATCGCTATCGGTAAAATGGTGGCAGAAGATCCTTCTTTCCGTGTTGAAACAGATGAAGATTCAGGTGAAACCATCCTTAAAGGTATGGGTGAGCTACACCTTGATATCAAGATCGATATTATGAAACGTACACATGGTGTTGAAGTAACAGTAGGTGCACCTCAGGTAGCTTACCGTGAAACGATTACACAAAAAATCGAAGACACTTACACGCATAAGAAACAAACCGGTGGTTCGGGTCAGTTCGCAAAAATTGATTACATCATTGAGCCAGGTGAACCAGGTTCAGGTTATGAATTTGAATCTAAAGTAACGGGTGGTAACGTTCCTCGTGAATTCTGGCCAGCTGTTCAAAAAGGTTTTGATGTCAGCGCTGAGAAAGGTGTGCTTGCGGGTTACCCATGTCTCGACTTTAAAGTAACGTTAATGGATGGTGGTTACCACCCGGTGGATTCATCAGCAGTTGCATATGAATTAGCAGCGAAAGCCGCTTACCGTCAGTCAATGCCTAAAGCCGGTGCCCAGTTAATGGAGCCGATTATGAAGGTTGACGTATTCACACCTGATGATCACGTTGGTGACGTTATCGGTGATTTAAACCGTCGTCGTGGCATGATTCAAGGTCAGGATGCCGGTGCCACTGGTGTTCGTATTAAAGCTGAATGTCCGCTTTCAGAAATGTTTGGCTACATTGGTGACTTACGTACTATGACTTCGGGTCGTGGTCAGTTCTCAATGGAATTCTTACACTACATGCCTTGTCCGAAGAATGTAGCGGAAGAAGTTATCAAAGAAGCTAAGGAACGTGAAGAAGCTTCGAAGAAGTAAGCTATAACGCTTATTTTGGTTTATCCAATTAGCGCTTAAATAAAAAGGCCGGTGAGAAATCACCGGCTTTTTTTATTATTTGTCAGAATATTCTAGTGCTGGAGATTGATCGTCGCAATTTCAGGATCGCGATTTACAAAATGGATTGCGAGAAAGCCTTCTAACCATTCTTCGGTTAAATTCTTGGTAAGAAATGGTCCCATTAAGTGTTGATTCCCAATAACTTTGTGTTTTGGACCAAGTAAATTTGGTTCATCTGCTTGGCGCATCACAACGTACCACCCATCTTGGTCATTAAAAATCCGAGAAGAATCAAAAGTAGAGTGCATGGACTGTCCCTCTTAAAACATACATATTTAGTGTTAATATAGTAAAAAAACCAACAAAAACAGGGTCTATAACATAATTTAACATTCTTGCTAAAAATATATATTGGTGAAACTGAGTATTTTTTTATGGGGAAAACTACGTATTTTTTAACAGAGATATAGCGACAAAGAGCTATTTATGAAGACAAGTTAATCGCATGATCGTGTGAAGTAGCTGTTATACTTAGCTTTTTTATAGCCACGCTAGAAGAGTCAGAAATAAATGAATTTTATTGATGTTTTCAATGGTGACGCGGATGGGATCTGTGCACTACACCAATTACGCTTAGCGAAGCCATTAGACAGCACATTGGTCACCGGGGTAAAGCGCGATATTAACTTGTTGAAAAAGGTACAGGCCAGGCAGGATGACTGCATAACGGTCCTGGATATTTCTCTGGATAAAAACCGAGATGGACTTTTAACTTGCCTCGATGCCGGTGCGAATGTGCAATATTTTGATCACCATTTTGCTGGCGATATTCCGCAGAATAAAAATTTAGAATCCTTTATCGATACCGATGCCAATATGTGTACCAGTTTATTGGTAAACCAATACCTGGATAGTCAGTATCTGCCATGGGCAGTGGTTGCGGCTTTTGGTGATAACCTGTTTGCTTCAGCAGAAGAAGCGGCTAAACCACTTAATTTATCGGCAGAACAATTAGAGCAGTTAAAGCTGCTGGGTACCTGTATAAATTATAATGGCTATGGCTCTACTTTAGATGATCTTATTTTTACACCGGAAGCGTTGTATCAGAAAATTAAACCTTATAGCGATCCTTTTGATTTTATTAATAATGAACCTGCCTATCAGACACTATTAGATGGTTATCGTGAGGATGTCAGAAATGCTGAGACATTAAAAGCAGCCTACCAGAGTGACAGCCACGCATTATTTATACTGGAAAATGAAAAGTGGGCGAGAAGGGTGAGTGGTGTTTTTGCTAACCAACTTGCGCAAGAAAACCAGGCTCGTGCACATGCTATGTTAACGAAAGGGGATAAGGGGAGTTTCGTTGTCAGCGTCCGTGCTCCACTCAATAATAAAACGGGTGCAGATGAGCTATGCCGGCAATTTGAAACCGGAGGGGGACGCAAGGCAGCTGCGGGGATAAATTGTTTACCTGAAAATGAATATGAAAACTTTAAAGCCGCTTTTTTATCTTCTTTTAACCATTAACTTTATGGCCGAACACATTCAAAATCTGTAGTACGCATTTTTTTCTGTGAATCATCATAAGATGCTTGTATTACAGTCTTAGTAATGCGTGGCACCTTGTTATATTTAGCACAATGGCTTTCAGCTATTTGATAAGCCCTGGACTGTTTTTCTTTTACGATATTAGAAATTGTAATGCCGCCGGGTGATTTATTAGTGTATTTCATTTCAATCTGAACAGTTGAACACGCGAAGAGCGAAAAAGAAGCCGTCATTATCAGTAATTTACGCATTATTTAAACCACCTTATCAAATCTATACCACTACTATATCCAGATAATTAAATTAATTTATGACTCTGATTATATTCGACTGGCTGGCGATTTGTAACTGAGATTAGAACAACTATACTTATTTACTCTCACCCCTCATTTTTTTACAATTTAAAGGAGGTGTATCATGGCAATCGCATTAACATTACAAAAGTACCTTGCTGATAATGGCATCGCTTACGATCTTCTGCCTCATCGTCACTCTTCTTCAAGCATGAGCTCAGCACAAGCAGCGCATATTCCAGGAAAACATCTCGCTAAATCGGTCATTCTTGAAGATGAAGATGGTTATTTAATGGCAGTGATACCGGCTACAGAACATCTGAAATTTCGCAAAGTAAATCATGCACTTAAGCGTCATCTCGGGATGGCAATTGAATCGGAATTAGAACCGTTATTTTCTGATTGTGAGCTGGGCGCTATTCCTGCTGTTGGAGATGCCTACTCAATGGAATCTATCGTTGATAATAAGTTTGAAAACTGCTCAGATGTTTATATTGAAGCTGGCGATCATGAAGAACTTGTTCATATATCGGGTAATTCATTTCGTAAATTAGTGAAAGACTCACATCACGCCTCAATCTGCTAGATTTAATCTTCATAATTTAATCAGGAGAATTATTTCTCCTGATTTTTTTGTGGAAAAGTCAGAACTAACTCCTTAAACAAAGGTCTCATTTTGAAATGTGCATGCGGCGCAAAGCCGTGTTGTGATTAATTTGTGATAATTCAATGTTATGTTGACGGGATGTCTGATATGTCCAGAAAAAAAATATTAATCATCGAAGACCATATTGATTTGGCAAAGATTTTAACGCTGCATTTGTCTGATCTGGACTATGAGGTAAAACATGCAGATGATGGCCTCAAAGGTTTAAATCTCCTGGAAAATGAATCCTTCGACCTGGTGATACTAGACCTTATGTTGCCCGGTATGGATGGGCTTGAGATTTGTCGCCGGATACGTAATCAAAATAATTACACCCCGGTACTGATGTTAACTTCAAAGTCGTCGGAAATCGATCGGGTTATAGGGCTGGAAATAGGGGCTGATGATTACGTAGCAAAACCGTTTAGTGTCAGGGAAGTGATGGCGAGAATCAAAGCACTATTTCGCCGCGTAGAAGCCTTTTCAATTACTAATAATGCAAGAAAAGAACAAGATAATGTTGTCTATGGAAAACTGGAAGTTGATATTGAAAGCCATAAGGTTTCTGTAGCAGGTCGTTCAGTTGACCTAACCGCAAGGGAGTTTGAATTATTACATCACTTTGTTAAACGTCCTGGACGAGTTTATTCACGAGCA
Organism: uncultured Ectothiorhodospiraceae bacterium; assembly: GCA_947258695.1. Taxonomy (GTDB): domain Bacteria; phylum Pseudomonadota; class Gammaproteobacteria; order UBA6429; family Thiohalophilaceae; genus JAGLTQ01. The sequence goes on from CAMYJG010000026.1 coordinate 29,906, forward strand.
CAACTGCTTGACATGGTATGGGGCTATGGTCATGAAGGCTATGAGCATACAGTGAACTCCCACATAAATCGTTTACGGGCAAAAATTGAAAATGATCCCACCAACCCGGAGTATATCCTGACAATCTGGGGAGTAGGGTATAAGTTTAATGACACAATGAGTTTATAATCTATGTTTAGTCGTATTTCTACTCGCTTATTTATCACCCAGCTCTGCATACTGTTAACACTTTCCGCTATATTTATTGGCTTGTTTGTATATACCGCCCCGCTTTTTTTGCAGGAACTCAATCAGCGTCTCAATTTAGATTTGGCTGATAATATCGTCAAAGAAAAAAAGATGATTCTGAATAACAAGGTTAACCAAAAAGCATTAAAAGCTGTTTTGAATGGCATGATGCTGGTTAACCCAAGCATTGAAATATACATTACCGATCCAGCAGGAAAAATTATGGCGTTTTCTGCACCTGAAGGCGCAGTAAAAAGAAAACAAATATCAATAGAACCAATAAACGAATTTATTAGCAGCAAAACTCATCTACCGGTGTTGGGTGATGATCCACGTTCAACTGATGGATATAAAGCCTTTTCTGTTGCACCGATAAAAAATGGGAATAACTTAGAGGGTTATTTATATATTGTTTTAGGTGGAGAAAACTATGATTCAATTTTTAATTTTTTAGAATCGAGTTACTTGTTAAGAAGTTGGCTGGCTGCAATCGCTATTAGCCTGGTTATTGCATCGATACTTGCTTATTTCCTGTTTCGATACATCACCCGTCGAGTTTACATTTTATCCGATGCGATAGAACAGTTTAAAAAAACAGATTTTACTACACCGGTTTCATTACCAGAGAGGTTTGATGGAATAACAGGGGATGAAATTGATCAACTGGGTTCTACTTTATTGCAAATGTCTGATCGCATTATACAGCAGGTAAAATTATTAAAGCACAATGATTCTTCACGGCGTGAGTTAATCGCCAATGTTTCGCATGACCTACGGACGCCGTTAGCATCTTTACAAGGTTACCTGGAAACACTGTTGTTAAAAAAAGAGATTGTCTCGGATGATGAAGCGCAAGAGTATATAAAAACAGCATTTGAAAATAGTCAGCGATTACAAAAACTAATTTCTGAATTATTTGAACTTGCCAGCCTGGAAAATAATGACGCAACGCTTCACTTTGAAGCTTTTTCAATGAGTGAGTTAGCGCAAGATGTCAGCCAAAAATTTAAGTTACATGCAAAAAATAAAGACATTACCATAGAAACTAAAATTCCTGAGAAACCCGTTTTTGTTTCTGCTGATATTGGTTTGATTCAACGGGTTTTAGAAAACCTGATTGATAACGCGATCAAGTACACACCGACAGGTGGCACTGTTGAAGTTATTCTTGGTACTGGTGAGTCATCGGTTGCCACCTTGATCCGTGATAGTGGCCAGGGTATTTCCGACGATGAAGCACAATTTATTTTTGACAGGTTTTACCGTGTAGAAAAACATCGGGACGAAGATGGTTCCGGACTTGGGTTGGCTATAGTTAAAAGAATTATGCAGCTTCATAACCGTTCAATCTCAGTGTCACCCGCTCCTGATAAAGGCACTGTTTTTTCATTTGATTTACCTTATGCGACGTTTTAATTTGTGCAGAGTTCACAAATAATGGATTGTGATAAATATGTGATAAATTCGTGACTTCACAGCGACAGTTATTGTTCATGCTGTCATTTCATAACTAAAGGTCAAAAAATACCAAGGAGATATGAAATGAAAAACATAACTGGAACAATTGTTTTGCTTGCAATGGGAACCATGGGATCGTGTTCTGTCATGGCGAGTGATACGAATAAATATAGCGTTACAATTACAAATGCAACAGCGCATCATGTGATTACTCCACCATTAATTGTGGTACACCATAAACGTTATAAATTATTTGAAGTTACTAAAGCAGCTAGTGAAGGTTTAGCAACACTCTGCACCGATTGTATATGGTAACTCAGCAACTTATACCTTTAAGGCACCAAAAAGAGCACGGATTAGTATTGCCGGAATGTTAGCGACAACAAATGATGCTTTTGCTGGCGTATCCAGTGTGGCGTTACCACGTAAAAGTGTGACTTATATGGCGGCTACCTATGATGCCGGTTCAGAAGATAATAATGAGTTATGTATTGATATTCCGGGCCCACCTTGTGGCGGAACTAATGCTAACATTGTAGGCGACGGCGAAGGTTTTGTAACTATTCATAACGGTGTGAGTGGGGTCGGTGATTTACAACCGTCTCACCTTGATTGGCGTGGTGCTACAGCTATTGTTACGATCAATCGTATTAGTGATTAATAGGCGATAGTTGTTATAGGTAACCAGGTCAGATCGCACTAACTTTCTGACCTGGTTTTATTATAAAGAAGGAAAGTGAATGATGATGAAATATAGTCTTGTCTTATACCTGCTACTCTCGAATTCACTTTTTGCAGCAGATGCGATGAATTTGCAGTTTGAGAGTAGTAAGCAAAGAAATACCCTGATTGAATTGTATACCTCGGAAGGGTGTAGCAGTTGCCCGCCAGCTGAAGAATTTTTAAATAGCTTGAAAAATAAAAATGATCTGTGGGCTAAGTATGTACCGGTTGCTTTTCATGTTAATTACTGGGATTACATTGGCTGGAAAGATCCTTATGCCATGAAAAAATTTGGTCAGCGTCAGTCGCGATATGCGAAATTAAAACGTGCGTCTACTGTTTATACTCCTGCTTTTATGGTGAATGGGAATAGTTGGCGCAGGGGAATATTTTCACGCTCGCTTCCTGAATCGCAGGCGGAAGTAGGGAAGTTAAAGGTGGCTATTAATGATAAAACGATAACAGCGAGCTTTAACCCAATACAAAAAAACCAATCATCGTTAAAATTAAATATTGCTGTTTTAGGAATGGGGTTAACCAGTCAAATTGAAAGAGGGGAGAATGAAGGAAGAACGGCCAGGCATGAATTTGTCGTTGTTGGTTTTAATTCTTTCATTAATAACAATAATAAAACACATAAATGGAAATCAAAGCTACCAGCTTTGCACTATCCTGCGGCAGAAAAATACGCTGTAGCCGTCTGGGTAAGTGAAATGAATAATCCGACCCCGATACAGGTGGTAGGTGGTTATATGCCTGGTTACACTAAGTAATAGCTTATTTATAATTCGCTCGGAGAAACAGACCAGGCAATGTGCCATGTTGTTGCTTCTTTCTCTAAACAAACCACGGTGCCAGTTTCAAAAGTTATCGCTGTTAAATAAGCGTCTTGTCCGGTTAGTTGGGTAATCAAATTAGGCACAAAAGGAAGGTGGCTGGCAATTAGAGTGTCTTTGTCCCAGCCATTAATTTCGGAAAGAATTACAGCGGGATCATCATTGGGATTAATATCTTGGTGAAGTTGGGGAATGATATCCGGAGACAGTGTTTCAAGCATAATTTCAGCAGTTTCTCGCGCCCGTTTCTTTTTGCTATGAAAAACCTGTTCGAAGCTAACGTTCGATTTTTGTAAATGCGCTGCAACCTGTTTAATTTTTAACTTGCCATTATCGGTTAAGCCGCGCTCAGGATCGACCTGGGGGGATAGAGCTTCTCCATGACGCATTAAATAAAGTTTCATAGTAGTATTCTATTCAGGTCTATTCGTAGGTGCAAAGGTAAGCTGTGGCTATATCCACTTTTAGTTGAAATGTTTTATTCGCTTCAACGATAAAGCTATCACCCGGGTTAAATGTCTGCCACTCAGAAGCATCGGGTAACATGACGGTTAGCGAACCTGACACGACAGTCATGGTTTCTTTTTGTACCGTACTAAACTCATATTTCCCAGCTTCCATAACGCCAACGGTTGCAGGCAGGGTTGCTGTTTTAAAACCAATTGATTTTACCTTGCCATCAAAATATTCATTTGTTTCTAACATGAGCTATCCTGTTTCTAAATTTAAACGTTCATTAATTCGTCGAGTTCATCTTCCATGTGCATCTCTGTTAACTCGGTAAAACCACCAATCCATTTGCCATCAATCGTAATCTGTGGAACCATGCGAGCATGTTCAGTGACCTCAAGCATTTCTTTTAACAATTCTCTGTCTAAATCAATGCGCGCTTCATCAAAACCGATATTCCATTTCTTTAATAGTGTTTTAGTTTTGTCGCATATGGGACAAATACCTGTGCTATAAATTTTTACTCTGTTCATAATGATTAATTTAAATGCCCTGTTATTTAATTTCGATATGGCTGGAAATAGTTATTTTAATCGTAGTAGAGCGAAAATAAAATACTATTTTAAAAGTTGAGGAACTATTTGTAGTTTTAACTGAGATTTTACTAACTGGCAATTTTAACTTTATAAAAATTCATCAATCTCTTGAGAGATTCTGTTCAGATGCTGCATTATTTCTTCAGGACCTGCATTGGGTTCCTGTTCGAGAAAGTTGACAAAACTATTTCTTGCTTTTTTTAGCTGCCAATACAGTTCGTTTTGCATTAGTTCAAGTTCACATAATTCATCCAGAGGATTGTAATCATCAGAGTTTTTAACATGCTCTAGCCATTTCAGAATATGCTCTTCAACTAAACCGGACTGCCGGACCATTTTATCAAAAGGCGTTATAATGTGGAGCATCGCCTTTCCATCTCTAAGCAAATTAAGATCATTTGACAGATGAAGTAATAACCGAATAATGACTGCTGCATTCCCGAGTGTTCCGCCACGCTCCATCAGGTGGTCAACCAGTTCATCGGTATTTTTAAAGGGATTAACTGGTTTTGATGTATCCGGCATTTTTTTAATAGCAGAAACCGCAGCACGATAAACCTCTTCAGAATGTATAGCCGGATTCATTTGTACAAATGGAAGTGTATCGCGTAAAGTTCGCCCAACCTTTTCTAATTGGTTTACGCGAACGGCTTGCAGGCTATCAGCCATGCCAATAAGTTGTCCAATAATACCAAGTTGATCGGCATTTTTTCCCATAGGGTAGCCGCTACCATCACACCGTTCATGGTGTTCAAGTACTGCTGTGGCGACATCACTATAATCTCGTCCAATATTTTTAATAAATATATAACTGGTAATGACATGGCTATGAATTGCACGCCATTCTCCAGGTGTTAGTTTTTTATCTTCTTTAAAAATATCAGGTGAAATATGTAAGTAACCTAAATCATGGCTTAAACCAGAAATATAAGTAGCAATAATTTGTTTCTTATCCAGCCTGGCTTCAAATGCAAAAAGCGTTGCTAACAGGGTACAAAAAAGTGTTTTCTCAAATTCTGCAGGGAGTTGCTGTGAAAAGACAGTTAATTTTTGTATTAAAAGTGGTGACAAGATATAGGTTTTTACTAGCTGAAGAAAAGGTTTTTTATACTCACTGGCTTCGAAAAGTTGCTCCAGGTCAACATATTTTTTGAGTAAGTGCTCAAATTCTTTTAATAAAGCTTCCCTTCCAATACTTTTATCGAGTTGGACTTGAAGCTCTATTGGTTTAAGTAATTTGTGCTTTAGAATTCGCTGTGCGATCTCAGGAGTTATTCGGCTTCCTTTTTTTACCAGGGGCATGTTTTGTTCATTTACAATATCTTCCGTGGAATAAACATTATTGCTTTGGTCTACTTCTCCAAGATGAGATGCGTAAAAATTGGTTGAAGATGTTGCTTCATCTAATAGTTGGTCTAGTGATTTAGTAGTCAACGATATACTCACTATATAAGTAAAAAAGTTTTTATTATTTGCCTGGAATGGATCAATAAAAAATCTGGGACACAGTTGTTTTATAAAATCCGTTACTATTCTTTATAACGGTAATAATGCCGATAACTTAAGTTATTTTGTTGAAATTACAACTTTTTAAGTATGCTTATACCTTCTGAATATTTATATATCTATTTGAATTATATATAAAAATCCCCGATCCATTGTCCATTTTTGTGATCAATTTTCAGCAGGGATGGGCGCATTGCCTGGGCACCTTTAGAGCTGAGCTCTTTTTTAACCGGGTGTTTTTCTGCAAACTCAACCGGGTCACAGTTATTGGATTGAACAGTATGGTAAGCAATGCTGAGTTTTGGATTGGCTGTAATCGTCTCAAGCTCACTGTGTTCATGAAAATTGACTCTCTTTTGCACGACACAGGTGAAGTAAAGCTGTAATTCAGCAATAAGCGGGCTATCACGTTCATTTAAAGCGGTTAATGCACGGTTTGAATACATGATCTCCAGCTTTTTGCCTCTAATATCGACACTATCCTTAAGACGAAAAGGATTTAGCCAGCGATCAATAAGCTGTAATGGATTTTTTATTGAGAAATAACCGGCATGAAGTTGTAAGTTCATAGTCAGCACCTAGTATTTAGTTTAAGCTATTTTATATCCAGAACGAGCCAGATTAAACCTTAATAATTACTAATGCAATCAACTCTTTATTACATTCATGACCCTATGTGCAGCTGGTGCTGGGGATTTACCAATACACTTAAAGCTTTACTGAACCATTTGCCGGGTGAAATAGAGGTAAAACGACTACTTGGTGGTCTTGCAGCTGATAGCGATTTACCGATGCCCCAGGGCATGCAACAACAGATTAAAAATAACTGGCAACGTATAGAAGACAAGATTCCCGGGGTTAAGTTCAACTTCGATTTCTGGACTAAGAACATACCACGTCGTTCAACTTATCCTGCATGTCGTGCGGTGATTGCTGCCAGAAAGCAAGGGCAGCAATACGATGTGTTAATGACAAAAGAAATACAACAAGCGTATTATCGTCAAGCACAAAACCCATCCGATAAAGAGACATTAATTAGCCTTGCTAAAAAACTCGGACTGGATCGTCAACGGTTTGTTGACGATTTTGAATCAAAACAAACCAATGATGAATTGATGGCTGAAATTGATCATGCTCGAGAGATGTTTGTTGAGAGTTACCCATCGTTGGTACTCGAGTGCAATGATGAATTTCATACAATACCGATTGATTACAACTCATATGAGACTATTCTGTGTGAAATTAATAAGTATTGTAAAAGGATTGGAACCGCAATCTAAAGCGAACATTGAATATCTTTGTTAAAATAATGTGATATGGAATTAGCATACCAATTTTTATTGTCACTTGGTGGCATTTTTATTGTTGGTCAAGCAGTAAGTACGCTTGGTCGTCGAACATTTTTACCTCGTGTCACACTTCTTTTATTATTTGGCATAATAATTGGTAAAGAAGGTTTAAATATTGTCCCTTCATTTTTTTCTCAGCAATTCGAAATCATTGCTGAGATGACACTTTTAATGGTTGGTTTTTTGATAGGAGGAAAACTTACCAGAGATTCTTTCAATCATGAATTAAACAACATACTTTGGATTTCAATAAGTGCGGCTATATTTACCGCTATTATTGTTAGTGCAGGCCTGATATGGATTGGCTTACCAAGCGAGCTCGCTATTATATTAGGATGTATTGCGTCTGCAACAGCACCCGCTGCCACCTTAGATGTCGTGATGGAATATAAGGATAAAGGTCCCTTTAGTAATCTATTGATTTCAATTGTGGCACTGGATGATGCATGGGCATTAATGTTGTTTGGTATCGGTATTGCGATTGCAACATCACTAAGTGGTCATGTTTCAGAGAGCCCATCAATACTTTTAGCGTCTAAAGAAATTGTTGGTGCTATTATCCTGGGAGCAGTACTCGGTTTCCCTGCAGCGTATTTAACAGGACGGTTTAAACCAGGGGAACCCATATTAACTGAAGCACTCGGTCTTGTATTTATATGTGGGGGGCTAGCTCTTTGGCTTGATGTATCTTATCTGATAGCGTCGATTGTAATGGGGACAATTGTTGCAAATTTTGCCAAGCATCATGAATATCCGTTTCATGAAATTGAAAATATTGAGTGGCCGTTCATGGTCATTTTCTTTGTCTTGGCAGGCGCCACCCTCGAACTAAGCATGATTGTAGATATAGGCTTAATAGGGATTGTATATATTATCAGTAGAATTTTAGGAAAGATTATTGGTGCCAGAATTGGAGGACAGTTCAGCAACGCTAATAAGACTGTGAAAAATTGGATGGGTATTGCCTTGTTACCGCAAGCGGGGGTTGCAATAGGTATGGCACTCGTTGCTTCGAGTAAATTCCCAGAGCATCGACAAATGTTATTGTCGTTAATAATTAGCTCTACTATCTTTTTTGAAATATTTGGGCCAGTCTTTACAAGAGTTGCTATACGGCATGCTAATCATGATCATTCAGATGCGCCACAAAAGTGAGTAATTTTAGCAGCTGGTGTGATCTTCGCTTTTGACTGATAGCAAAAATTAAGTGTTAAGATAAATGATACGAAAAGAAATCGAGAGCCTGATAGATATACCAAATGTTGGGAAATCAATTAAGGATAGTTTAGATCGTATAGGAATCAATAAACCATTGGATCTTGTAGGTAAAGATCCCTATCAGATGTATAGTGAACTCTGTAAAGTCACTAGACAAAAATATGATCCATGTGTTCTCGATATATTTATTTCAGCCGTAAGATACATGGAAGGTGGGCCAATAAAGAAATGGTGGGAATATACTACTGAACGTAAGAAGACATTGGGAACTTTATAAGTTTTTTTTACTAATGATGAATCATCGCTTTTGGCCAAGAGTAGACTCATAGCCTGGAAAATCAATTAGAATAGAAAAAAATAAGCTGTCGACCGGAGCCGTCATTCCCGCGAAGGCGGAAATCCAGAATTTAAAAGGCAGCTGGCGACCCTTAGCTGACATTGGTGAGATTATTGGTAATGGTTTAGGTCTTGTTCGGTGTAATAGTAACTGGATAATGACAGGCGTTTAACACGTTCTGGTAGATCCCAGATCATCACCGCCGCTTCGATTACGTGATTGATTGCATCAAGAACGATCTTTGTTTCTGCTCTGACTTTAACATCTACTGTAGGCATGTCGTTCACTTACATACTTATTTAAATGAATAGAAAAATAGAGTGAGAGTCTTTTAGTCTCACCCTATCGCTTGGTTTTAACTAGCTTCCTGAAACTCAAGACCATTATCAATATTATGATGAGCCTCATGCGTAACATCAGGCACTTTCATCGTCACCAGTTCTTCAGAACTACTTGGATGAATTGCGATGGTGTTATCAAAATCAGTTTTGGTTGCACCCATTTTTACGGCAACAGCAAAGCCTTGTAACATCTCATCAACATTGTCACCAATGAGATGAATACCAACAACTTTTTGATCAGCGCCAGCACAAACCAATTTCATAGCAGTCGTTACACCATGGTTTGATAAAGCATGACGCATGGGTGTGAAGTCACTTTTATATATAGTCACTTCGCTACCATACTGGATACGTGCCTCAGATTCACTTATACCGACTGTTGCAATCGGTGGATGAGAAAATACCACGCTAGGAATATTTTCATAATCCACCTTGCTGTCAGGCTGGTTATTAAATAAACGCTCAGCGAGTTTACGACCCGCGGTAATCGCAACTGGTGTTAATGCCATTTTACCAGTGATATCACCAATAGCATAAATACCTTTAATATTGGTATTTTCGTATTCATCAACTGGGATAATGCCGTTTCTTTCAACTATCACACCAGTACTTTCAAGGTTTAGGTCGCGTGTATTCGCTGCACGACCTACTGCCCATATAACCGTGTCATAACCTGCAAGTGATTCTCCATTTTCATCTGAGATCACAATACCTTCAGCACTTTTTGAAAGTGCGCTTACCTGAAAGCCAGTATGAATGCGGATACCTTGCTGTATCATCTCATTGGATAAAATATCACTAATCATCGGTTCAAAGCGTTCCATGACACGATCTTCACGCGCAAAAATAGATACATCCGAACCTAATGCACGTAACACACCGCTGAGTTCAACACCGATGTAGCCACCACCAATGACAGCAACGCGTCTTGGTTGTTCTGTTAACTGGAAGAAGCCATCAGAAGTGATACCTAACTCAGCACCAGGTACGGGAGGCACAATAGGTTTACCACCTGTTGCAATAACAATATGCTCAGCCTGGTATTGCTCACCATTCACTTCAACTGTATTTTCATTAACGAAACGTGCATAGCCTTCGATATTTTCAATACCACACTCGTTAACGTAACCGTTCCAGTATTGATTTATATTTTTAATATACTTTTCACGTGCTGCGGTAAGTTTTATCCAGTCTGTTTTAACACGTTCAGCAGGAACACCAAAATCATTGGCATCATCAACTGCATGTGCAAGATTGGCGGCATACCACATCACTTTCTTGGGTACACAACCACTGTTCACACAAGTGCCACCGATACGGTGGCCTTCAATGACAGCCACTTTTTTACCAAACTGGGCAGCTTTCTCGGCAACAGCCAGGCCGCCACTACCACCGCCGATAACAATTACATCATAATGCTGCTTATTCATATTGTTCTCCTTATAACTTTTAAAAAATGTTTATAAAATTTATACAGCAGCTTTCTGGTTAATTTTAACCTGTTGCGCCTGTGTCCAAATTTGTTCATGGAAGTAATAGGCAACGGTATTAATCGCAGGCTCTACTAA
>CAMYJG010000027.1 GCA_947258695.1 uncultured Ectothiorhodospiraceae bacterium
GAGATGATGATAGCGGGACAAATACAAATTCAAAAATAGAAAACAGACTAATAAATGGTAGAACTTATTACTTAAGATTAAGGTTATATTATGCAAATAATACTGGGCAGGGTGGTGTGATGCTTTGGTAGTGTGATAGCTTAGTCATTATTTTTTAAATAGAGGTCTTCAACTTTTTTTCTGGCCCATGGAGTTTTACGTAAAAATTTTAAGCTCGAGTTAATGCTTGGATCGTTTGTGAAGCACTTAATGTTGATTCGTTTTCCAAGTTCTTCCCAACCATATTTTTCTTCAAGTTGAGTAACAATGGTTTTAAGAGTAATACCGTGCAACGGGTCTTGCTTGCGGACTTTATCGGGCTCTTCATGCGTCATCATATTTAAAACTATTTAGTTTCCGCTTTCTTTACCCGAAGTTTACTGCCCGATATCTCTTTGCCGTTAATGCTTTTCATCGCTGCTTTGGCATCTCCTTGTTTAGGCATTTCTACAAAACCAAAACCTTTGGAGCCACCGGTGTCTTTGTCCATAACGATAGTGCATGACTGAACGGTGCCAAATGGTTCGAACAGAGATTGTAATTCAGATTCAGTCGTGCTGCGTGCAATATTGCGAACTAATAATTTCATGTGTTTACCAATTCAATTTTATTAAGGGTGATTATAACATCTGTGCTATGAGTAAAGTGTAAATATCGACTTGAGGTCGAATTTTATTCTTAATATTCTGTATTCTTTGCTAAATATTCTATTTTTGTTGCCGCTACTATCTATACTTGATTTTATGTTTAACGGTATTTTCACTATTAGGAGTCATTGATGACAGACAAATATCGACTGATTACCCGAAGCGATTTTGATGGCCTTGTATGTGCTGTTTTGCTGAAACATCTTGATTTAATTGATGATATTAAGTTTGTTCATCCCAAAGACATGCAAGATGGCAAGATTGAAGTTACTGATAATGACATAACAACAAATCTGCCATATGTCCCCGGTGTGAAATTAGCTTTTGACCATCATTTGTCTGAAACGATTCGAAATGAGAAGGTTGATAACCACGTTATTGATCCGGAGGCACCTTCAGCAGCACGCGTTGTATGGCAACATTATGGTGCTCATGATGTATTCCCTAAAGAATGGGATGACATGATGGTAGCTGTTGACAGGGGAGACTCAGCAGACTTTAAAATGGATCAGGTACTTAACCCAAAAGGCTGGGACTTGTTAAACTTTCTAATGGATGCACGTACTGGATTAGGTCGTTTTCGAGAGTTTAGAATTTCGAACTATAACCTGATGATGGATCTTATCGATTACTGTAAAAATCATAGCATTGATGAAATTATGGAATTACCTGATGTAAATGAGCGTATCGTTCTTTACCAGGAACAAAATATTTTATTCCGAGAGCAATTAGATCGTTGTGCAACTGTACATGAAAACCTGGTGGTTTTAGATTTGCGGGAAGAAGACGTGATTCATGCCGGTAATCGTTTCGTGATTTATGCACATTTTCCACAATGTAATATTTCAATTCATCAAATGTGGGGCTTTCAAAAACAAAACACGGTTTTTGCTACGGGCAAATCTATATTTGACCGTTCTTCAAAAACAAACGTTGGTGAACTCATGTTGAAGTATGGCGGAGGCGGCCACCAGGCTGCCGGTACTTGTCAGATTGAACACGATAAAGCCGATGATGTGTTAAAGGAACTGATTGAACAAATAAATAATGATGGTTAGTTATTACCTTTCTTGTTCTATCTTTTAGTTTATTAATCCGTCATTCCCGCGCAGGCGGGAATCCAGTCACTGTTAGATAGATTCCGGCTAAAAGCATGCCGGAATGACAGTATAAGCTCAAAATCTATAATTTCGGTTACTCTTAATCTTCCTGACTTCTTAAATACTCTTCATAAGTCCCACTGTAATTATTGATTCCAGTTGGTGATAACTCAATAATACGTGTCGCAAGTGAAGAAACAAATTCTCTGTCATGGCTTACAAAGATAAGTGTGCCTTCGTAGTTTTCGAGTGCGAGGTTTAACGCTTCGATGGATTCCATGTCCAAGTGATTCGTTGGTTCATCCAGCACTAATATATTTGGGTGTTGCATCATTAACTTACCAAATATCATTCGACCTTGCTCACCACCTGAAATCTTAGTGACAGATTTGTCTATATCCGATTGTGAAAACAACATACGGCCCAGAATGCCTCGTACCGTTTGTTCATCATCGCCCTTTTGCTTAAAACGGCTCATCCAATCGAAAAGCGACATGTCATTTTCAAAGTCACCAGAATGATCCTGAGCGTAGTAGCCTATGTTAGCGTTTTCAGACCATTTAACCGTTCCGCTATCTGGTGCCATGTCATGAACGAGGGTGCGTAATAATGTGGTTTTACCAATACCATTTGGGCCAATGACGGCAATACGTTCACCCACTTCAGCTAATAAATCTAATCCACTGAAAAGAGGTTTGTCATCAAAGCCTTTACTAACTTCTACTAATTCTAATGCAATTCGATAAAGCTTTTTGTCCTGGTCAAAACGTATGAAAGGGCTTTTACGGCTGGATGCTTTTACTTCAGCAAGTTCAATTTTCTCTAATTTTTTTGCGCGTGACGTGGCTTGTTTTGCTTTAGAAGCATTTGCTGAGAAGCGGCTTACAAATGCCTGAAGTTCTGCCATTTGAGTTTTCTTTTTATCATTTTCAGCATGTAATTGTTCACGTGCCATTGTAGAGGCTGTCATGTACTCATCATAATTTCCTGGATATAGACGTAACTCACCATAATCTAAATCAGCCATGTGAGTGCAAACACTGTTTAAGAAGTGGCGATCATGAGAAATGATGATCATTGTGCTTTTACGCTCATTAAGAATGTTCTCTAACCAACGTATGGTATTGATATCAAGGTTATTGGTAGGCTCATCGAGTAACATAAAGTCAGGATCAGCAAACAAGGCTTGAGCAAGTAATACACGGAGTTTCCAGCCAGGTGCAACCGCACTCATTAATCCAAAATGTTGTTGTTCTGGAATTTCTAATCCTAATAATAATTCACCAGCACGTGACTCAGCAGTATAACCATCAAGCTCAGCAAATTCTGTTTCGAGTTCAGCAACTTTCATTCCTTCTTCTTCACTCATTTCTGGTAAAGAATAAATACGGTCACGCTCTGCTTTTACTTCCCAAAGACGGGCATCACCCATTATCACAGTATCAATGACAGTTGATTCTTCAAACGCAAACTGGTCTTGTCCCAGTTTACCAATGGTTTCATCGACATCAACAGAGAAATTGCCTGAGCTCGCTTCAAGATCTCCACCGAGTATTTTCATGAAGGTCGATTTGCCGCAACCATTTGCACCAATGAGACCATAACGGTTACCGTTACCAAATTTAGCTGAAATGTTTTCAAAAAGAGGCTTAGCGCCAAACTGCATCGTAATATTTGCTGTAGTAATCAATGGATTAGTCCAATATTGTATTTAAAGTAATAAATCTTTGTTAATTTCATGGTATTTATTCGCAGCATGAATCAGTGAAGCTGCTGTTAGTTCAGGTACACCATTTTTCCTCTGGCTGAACTGTTAGCCGAGTGCACTTTAATAATTTAATAGCCTCATCAAGCCAATAAACATGAACCGATCCATTTGGTGTAGCTCTTTAGTTATAAAGATAAACTTTCATCTGGTTTCATTTATTGTGGCTAAGTAAATTTAAATCAATTATATCTTTCATTAAGAAAGCTTAACGATTCTCCGATTGTGTTCAATTTGGGTTTCCATTTTTTGAACGTGCGCGGTTTTCACTTGCTTTAGCCCATGGTGAGTCAGATTTGTTTGACGAAGAACGTTTGAATTCATTTTTGTGACCTTTGGGGTTACGGCGAGTTTTACTGCCGTTATTAGCTGAAGCATTTTTACCACCATTATTACCGTTAGAGCGTTTTCTCGATGGTTGGCGACCGCCACGACCATTTTGAATTGGTTCGGCTTTGATTGATGGATCAACTTCATAACCTTCAATAGTGACTTTAGGAATGTCATTTTTTGTTAAGCGTTCAATGTCTTTTAACAATTTAAGTTCATCGACACACACCAGCGACATTGCTTCGCCTTCATTGCCTGCTCGTCCAGTACGTCCAATACGGTGAACATAATCTTCAGCAACATTTGGTAACTCAAAATTAACAACGTGTGGTAGTTGATCAATATCAATACCACGTGCAGCGATATCCGTTGCCACTAAAACACGGACTTTGCCAGACTTGAAATTTGCAAGCGCTTTTGTACGTGCTCCCTGGCTTTTGTTGCCGTGAATGGCGGCAGAGGTGATGCCATCTTTACCGAGTTGTTCGGCTAAGCGGTTGGCACCGTGCTTTGTTCGGGTAAAAACAAGGACTTGTTGCCAGTTTTTTGAACCAATCATGTAAGAAAGCAATTCACGTTTACGACTTTTATCGACATGATGAACAACCTGATCAATACGTTCAGCAGTGGTGTTTCGTTGTGCTACTTCTACCAGGGCAGGATCTTTTAATAAGTCATTTGCCAGTTTCTTTATTTCACTTGAGAAGGTGGCAGAAAACAGCAGGGTCTGTTTTTCTTTGGGCAGTAACGCGAGTATTTTATTAATATCTCGAATAAAGCCCATATCGAGCATGCGATCGGCTTCATCAAGTACCAGGATATCGATTTTTGAAAGATCTGCAGATCGTTGGCTGACATGGTCGAGTAAGCGGCCAGGTGTGGCAACTAAAATATCCAGACCTTTGATCAATTTCATTTTTTGCGGGTTGATACTGACGCCGCCAAACACCACCGCTGATTTAAGTGGCAGGTGACGACCATAAGTCTGCACGCTTTCATGTACCTGTGCAGCCAGCTCTCGAGTAGGAGTGAGGACCAAGGCACGAAGCGGGCGGCGGCCTTTGTGAGGTTTAGCCGTCTCCATCAAGCGTTGTAAGACAGGTAGCGTAAAACCGGCTGTTTTACCTGTTCCGGTTTGGGCTCCGCCCATTAAGTCTCGTCCTTCAATGACCAGTGGAATAGCCTGTTGTTGGATTGGGGTCGGTGAGGTATAGCCTTTTTCGGATACAGCACGAAGTATTTCGGCCGACAGGCCGAGTGAGTCAAATGACATGAAAAAATGTCTCCAAATTTAATGAGGATTGGCCTACCCAAAGCTATTCAGCAAGGGACGGTCTAGGCAAAAAAATGTTCGGGGTGAATCTTGCTGGATTACCGCGTGTTACAAAGTGCAGACCGAAGTGCACAGGATTGAATTTTTTGTACGGATTTGATTATATAGCAAGTTATATAAAAAAGGGGGAAGCAGGGTAAAATATATTCAAAATAATTATGGGTTTTGGCTTACTTTCAGCTTACAGTTTAAGCTCAAAATTTATGATTTATACGGGGAAAATAGTGTTTTTTTTGAAAAAAGGGGTTACACTTAACCACGCTACATTCTACTGGTTCTTGTCAGACGTTTTATCCTGTTAATTTCCTTGTAAGATTTGTAACACATTTTTAATTTTTAAAACTTTATGAGGTAATTAATATGGCAACTGGAAGCGTTAAATGGTTTAACGAATCTAAAGGCTTTGGTTTCATCACTCCTGACGATGGTAGTAAAGATGTTTTCGTACACTTTTCTGCAATCAACAGTGAAGGTTTCCGCACATTAGCTGAAGGTCAACAAGTGACTTTCGACGTGGAAGACGGACCAAAAGGCCCACAAGCATCAAATGTTCAAGTCTAAACGACGTTTACATTGAAGTTTGAAGAGACCCCGTGATTATCACGGGGTTTTTTTTGCCAAAAATAAAGTCAATTAGCAGTAATTTAAGTTGATTGATGCCTTTGTTGGCGAGACTCAGAACGACGTTTAAAGGCTTTGATATTTGTTTGCTCTGTTTGCAGCATAAACTTTGCCTGGCCTTTGATACCTGAAAGCTTGTGATCTTGTAATAAGTGCTCAACGGTTTGATCTACATCCTGGTTTAATTGTTCTGTTAAAAATCTGAAAAGTAAATTAAATAAACGAGGCAGTGCGATTTTATGGGTTTGATCTGTTTCAGCGTGCAACCAGTTTGTTAATGCTAAAAAATTCTTAAAAGGCTTATCGCCCAGCAGAAAGGGTTTGCTGTATTTGAAACGCCCTGAGTTTGCAATCATATCCCAATAACGTGCAAAACGTTTTAATGTTTGCATAGTGCTAAAACTTATCAAGTTATTACTTAATATTTCATATGGCGCTTCAGGGTTGTAGCGCATATCAAATTCCTTAGTATGCCGAATGATTGGTGTACCACGTAAGCGTTTAAGTATGCCAACCTGTATTTCATGAGGGTTCATAGCTACAAGCTGATCAAAACCGTTGGCAAAACTATGGATGTCTTCACCGGGCAAGCCAATAATCAAATCAGCATGGATATGGGCCTGGGTCTGCTGGCGGATCCAGGTTAAGTTATCTTTAACTTTTTTATTGTCTTGTTTGCGGCTAATTAAATCTTGTATATCCGGGTTTAAACTTTGGATGCCAATTTCAAACTGTAAACTGTCTTCAGGAAATTCTTGAATAATTGATTTTAATTTTTCAGGCAAATGATCCGGTATTAGTTCGAAATGCAGGTATATTTTTTCTTTTTGCATTTTCTGTAAAAAGAACTGCATGATTTTTATACTGCTGGAAATTTTTAAATTAAAAGTACGATCGATAAATTTGAAACTTCGTATGCCACGGTCATAGAGTTTTTGCATTTCGTTCAGGAACAACTCTAAATCATACGGATAGACTGTTTTATCAATTGATGACAAACAAAATTCACATTTAAAAGGACAGCCGCGCGACGCTTCAACATAAATAACACGGTTATTAATATCTTCATCTGTATATTCTGAATAGGGCATCAAAATATCTTTTAGATCAAAAACCGGTGCTTTGATAATTTTTTGTAATGGGCTTTTGTTATTTAAAATATTGGAGCAGGTATCTCTGAATGCAATATCGGCTTGCCCAGTGATAACATAATCAGCCAGTGCAGTAATTTCCTGCTGTTCAGTTTCATAACTGACCTCGGGTCCACCGAGGATAACAATTGTATCTGGCGACACTTGTTTCAGTAATTTTACTACCTGTAATGATTCTTCGGCATTCCAAATATAAATCCCTAAGCCAATGATTTTGGGGTTATCCTGTAATAATGTTTCAACAATATCGACAGGGCGGCTATTAATGACAAACTCTCTTAATATTGTTTGTTGACGTAACTCCCCCATATTGGCGAGCAAATAGCGTAAACCTAGAGATGCATGTATATATCTGGCGTTAAGAGTGCTTAATATAATCGGTTGCATAGCATGGTTTTTTACGATTGGGTTATAATTGCGGACTGAAAGAACACTAGTTTAGCAGATTAGTATTGCTTTAAAATACTCTTTATACTTTTGTCGCCTATATCAGGAGAGAATATTGTGATTACCTATTTATACTGGATAACTGTATTTGCTTTAATTATCGCGTTACTGGTTTTTATTGGGCATAAAATTAATCATTGGAAATATGCTTTTATAGGGGCGGGTATAGTTTTTATCATTGGTTGGGCTGCGTATTATTTTCATTTTCAACAAATTTTCGTGAAAAAATACGGTGGTGTAATGTCGTTAACAGTGCCTGAAGGACAGCGCCATCTTGGGGCGACCTGGAAAGATGAAAATTTATGGATTGAAAATTATGATCCAAAAACGAACACTTGTTATTTTACTGAATACTCGAAAGGAAATATGTTGCAGGGTAAGGTTGTTATTAAAGACTGTAATCCATTAATGCCACAAAAATAAATCAATATGTATGATTCTTCTTTAAAAACATCTCAGTTACGAGATAAGTTAATGGCTGACGGTTTGCAAAAAGCAGATTTACACACTGATCCTGTTAAACAGTTTGAACGTTGGTATGGTGAGGTTTGTGAAACAGAACTACCTGAGTCGAGTGCAATGATTCTGGCAACGGTTGATAAAGAAGGGCAGCCCTGGCAACGAACGGTGTTATTAAAGTCGTTTGATCAAGATGGTTTTATATTTTTTACCAACTATTCAAGTCGTAAAGCGGCGCATATTGAAATAAATAATAAAGTGAGTTTGCTTTTCCCCTGGCATGCATTGGGCCGGCAAGTAAAAGTAACGGGAAGCGTTGAAAAAATATCAACCGCTGAATCTCTTAAATATTTTCTGACTCGACCACGTGGTAGTCAAATAGGGGCATGGGCATCTCATCAAAGTAAAGTTGTAAAAAATCGGGCTTTACTCGATGCCATGTTTGATGAAATGAAAAAAAAGTTTCACAAAGGTGAAATTCCTTTGCCCTCATTCTGGGGCGGTTACTGTATAAAACCGAAAACCATTGAGTTTTGGCAGGCACGCGATAGTCGCTTACACGATCGTTTTATGTATTCCAGTAATGATCGTGGAGAGTGGTTTAACGAACGACTTGCGCCTTAGTATTACGCCATTCTAATTATTATGTTTTCTCAGAATATTAATTTAAAACAGGAATGGGATGCTGATTTTGCTTCCTTCTCTCCTATATTTGATCCTTTAAAGTCCTGGGCTGAAAAGTTTGGTGATTTTAAATCACACTGGCCTGGGCTTGATGATTACCAGCAAATTTTAGACAGTAATGAACAACCGATTAAAACCTCAGGCGGTAAAAAATTAAAAATTGTGCAGCAAGACGGTAAGCCCGGGCACTTTAATGAGCACTACGCGCCTCGTATTTATACGACAGGTGAGATTCAAACACGTACTGAAAATTGGCATGATTTTTTTCAGTATTTAACCTGGTTTATGTTTCCTAAAACTAAAGCCGTGATCAACTCGATTCATGTGCCTGCGGCACTATCGCGAATGGAACAGGGCATCGATTTAGGGCGACGATCCTCGGTAGAAAATATGCTTTCGCTTTTTGATGAGGGCGGCGCTGTCATTTTATGTAGTGATGAATCCTTGTTACAATTAATTCGCGACTTTTCCTGGAAGGAATTATTTTGGCAGCGACGTCAAGAATTAAAATCAAAATTAAAACTCGTGACATTTGGCCATGCTTTATATGAAAAAGGCTTATCGCCGTATATTGGAATGACGGCAAACTGTATTTTATTTACTGTCGAAGAAAAATTATTACAACAGGGTAACCAGGACCAGCTAAATTGGATTGATAGTCATTTAGCGGAAATTTTTAGCCAGGGGACATCTTATCTTAAACCGAAAGATTTAAGCCCTTTTCCGTTACTGGGGTTACCAGGTTGGGATGAAAACAATGAGAATGAGCAATATTATGAAAATCAACGTTATTTTCGTCCTGGCAGAGGTCAAAAGTGCTCAAATTAAATAGATATAAATATTTGTTAAAAAAGTAACATTTTCAATAAAGAAATCTCTTGTTAGACCGACATTAATATAAAGCAAATTACCTATTAAAACCCCATTTGGAGCTGTGTGTAGATGGATTCCGCTGTTATTCTGGTTGTTGATGATGAACCGTTAAATCTCGATATTATCGAGGAGTTCCTCACTACTAAGGGAGATCCCTATATTGTTGAGACCGCGAATGACGGCGTCGAGGCAATGGAAAAGCTTGAAGCAGACCCCAATAAATACGATGTGGTGTTGCTTGATAGAATGATGCCAAATATGTCGGGTATGGAAGTGCTCGAAAAAATGTCTTCTCATTCTGAGCTCAAATATATTCCTGTTATTCTACAAACTGCTAAAGTCAGCAAAGAGGATATATTAGAAGGTTTAAAAGCCGGTGCCTACTATTACCTGACAAAGCCCTTTACCAGCGATATTCTGCACTCGGTAGTAAAAACAGCGGTTAAAGATCGCGGCTATAACAAAGCATTATTAGCCAGCCTCAATGTTACTAAATCCTCGGTTAAATTACTGAAAAATGCGTATTTTGAGTTTCGAAGCCTGGAGGATGTACGGGCGGTATCTTCACTGGTTGCTTGTGCCAGTGACGAAGCTGACAAAATTGCAATGGGTCTAAGTGAGTTGATGATTAATGCCATCGAGCACGGCAACCTTCATATTGGTTACGAGGAAAAATCTGAACTACGTAAACAGGATATGTGGGAAAAGGAAATCGCTAAGCGACTCGAGATGCCAGAATACAAAGAAAAAATTGCTTCGCTTGAAGTCGTCAATAATGCTGATACCGTGACTTATACCATTACCGATCAGGGTAACGGCTTTGACTGGCAAGAATTTATGGATTTTGATACGAGTCGTGTTATGGACAATCATGGTCGGGGAATAGCCATGGCGAACAAGCTATATTTTTCAAAACTTGAATACCAGGGAATTGGCAATACCGTTGCCGTGACGGTAGAAAAGACATGATATTTTATAGCGTAGTAGATTGCACTTCGACTATATAGTGTTATAATCCAATCCGATATATCGAATTTTTGAAGTGGGCCTTGAGCCCACTTTTTGTTTTCTACGAGAATGAAAGGCGTGTGATGTCGGGTAGCCGTCAGGACAATTTGGCCCAATTACTTAAACCGGCAGTGGAAGGTTTGGGTTTTGAACTGGTAGGCATCGAGTACATGCCAATGGGAAAACATAGTGTGCTAAGAATCTATATCGATTCGCCTGAGGGTATCAGCGTGGATGATTGTTCACGGGTAAGTCACCAGGTGAGTGGGGTGCTTGAGGTCGAAGAGCCGATAAAAAGCGCC
Organism: uncultured Ectothiorhodospiraceae bacterium; assembly: GCA_947258695.1. Lineage (GTDB taxonomy): Bacteria > Pseudomonadota > Gammaproteobacteria > UBA6429 > Thiohalophilaceae > JAGLTQ01. The sequence goes on from CAMYJG010000027.1 coordinate 10,760, forward strand.
TACACACTGGAAGTTTCATCACCAGGAATCGATCGCCCGCTGTTTAATCTTGAACAGTTTGAACAGTTCGTCGGTAGTAAGGTAAAGCTTAAGTTATATCACGCGATTGACGGTAAACGAAAAATAGTTGGTCAGATAGATAGCGTGGAAGGTGAGAACATCAATATTAGTAGTGATGATTCAGACACCCAGTTTCAGTTACAAATAGATGATATTGATAAGGCCAATATTATTGCAGATTTTTAAATTTTGATATTCGGCATTAAGGTTGCCGTTTAGATAGAGGCGTAAGGACAATGAACAAAGAGATTTTAATGGTTGTAGATGCAGTATCCAACGAGAAAGGCGTGGATAAAACTGTCATTTTCGAAGCAATTGAAATTGCATTAGCGACTGCAACTAAGAAACGTTATAACAATGACGTTGATATTCGTGTACAAATTGATCCTGACGATGGCAGTTACGATACATTCCGTCGTTGGGAAGTTGTTGAAGATGACGCAATGGAAATGCCTGACCGCCAAACAACAATAAGTGCTGCTCAATTTGAAAATGCTGAGCTTAATGTCGGAGATTTCACTGAAGAGCAGGTTGAGTCAATTGAGTTTGGTCGTATCGCTGCACAAACAGCGAAACAGGTTATTGTCCAGAAAGTAAGAGAAGCTGAACGTGCCATGGTTGCCGATGCCTACCAGGAACAAATCGGTCAGCTAGTAATGGGTGTGGTTAAACGTGTTGAACGTGGCAATGTTTTTCTTGACCTTGGAAATAATGCAGACGCGATTGTGCCAAGGGAAGACATGATTCCGCGTGAATCAGTTCGTCCAGGTGATCGTATTCGTGGTTTATTAAAAGAGATTCGTACTGATGTACGTGGGCCACAATTATTTGTCAGTCGTACTATCCCCGAATTCTTAATTGAGCTATTTAAAATCGAAGTTCCGGAAGTGGGTGAAGAACTGATAGATATTATTGGTGCTTCTCGTGACCCAGGCTCACGGGCAAAAATTGCAGTTAAAAGTAATGATCCACGTATTGACCCAGTCGGTGCCTGTGTAGGGATGCGTGGTTCACGCGTACAGGCAGTTTCAAATGAATTATCTGGTGAACGTGTTGATATTGTTTTATGGGATGATAATCCAGCTCAATTTGTTATTAATGCTATGTCGCCGGCAGAAGTCGAATCAATCGTTGTTGATGAAGACTCTGAAACTATGGATATCGCGGTTGCTGAAGATCAGCTTTCACAGGCGATTGGTCGTGGCGGTCAAAACGTTAAGCTGGCGAGTGAATTAACTGGCTGGACCTTAAATGTCATGTCAGAAGCACAAGCTGATGAAAAAAGTGAAGAAGAAGCGGTTAAAGCACAAAAAGTCTTTATGGACTTACTCGATGTTGATGAAGAAGTGGCTGTTATCTTAGTACAGGAAGGCTTTACCAGTATTGATGAGATCGCCTATGTTCCTTTAAGCGAAATGCAACAAATTGAAGAGTTTGATGACGATATAATAGAAGAGTTACGTGGTCGTGCAAAAGATGTTTTACTGACACGTGCTATCAGTTCTGAAGAAGACTTAACAGCGGTTGAACCAGCTAAAGATTTATTAGAAATGGATGGTATGGATTCTGATTTAGCATATCACATGGCAGCTATTGGTGTTGTCACGATGGAAGACTTAGCAGAGCAATCAATCGATGAGTTAATGGTCATCGATGATATGGATGAAGAACGTGCCGGTCAGCTAATTATGACAGCGCGTGCTCCCTGGTTTGCAGAAGAAGCTTCTGCTGAAGAATAGCAATATATAACGGTTAATTACGGTAACAACAAAAAGTTACTGAGGGTAGGAGTATAAGAATGGCAGATGTTAGTGTTACACAATTTGCTGAAGTGGTAGGCATTTCCGTTGAGCGGCTGCTCGATCAGTTAAAAGAAGCGGGTGTAAGTGTTGATAGTTCAGAATCAACGATCACCGATGATGAGAAAATGACATTGTTAAGCTTTTTGAAAGGTAAGCATGAATCTGAAGGAAAAGCGGCTGAACCAAAGAAAATTACATTAAATCGTAAGTCTACCAGTGAACTAAAAGTGACTGGTACGCATGGCAAGAATAAATCGGTTACTGTAGAAGTTCGCAAAAAACGCACGTATGTAAAACGTAGTGTTATCCAGGAAGAAGAAGAAAACCGCCTGGCAGCTGAAAAAGAAGAACGCGATAGAATTGAAGCAGAAAAACAAGCTGCTGAAGATGAAATTAAACGTCAACAAGATGAAGAGTTAGCAAAACGTCAGGCGATTGTTGATGAAGAAGAACGTAAAAACGCAGCAGAAGCTGAAGAGAAAGCCCGTTTAGAAGCAGAAGAACAGGCACGCAAAGAAGCTGAAGAACAAGCTCGCAAACAAGCTGAAGAACCCGTTAGTGATAAGCGTGGTAAAGGTAAGAAGTCTGATAAACAAGACAAGCAAGATACGCGTTACGGGCGAAAAGAATTACACGTTAAGTCTGATAAAACTGGTACACGTAAAAAGAAAAAACCAAAACGCCGTGGTGCTGCAGTAGAAACATCGGAAGAACATGGCTTCCAGAAGCCGACAGCGGCTATCGTTCATGAAGTTGCTGTACCTGAAACCATTACAGTTGGTGATCTTGCACAACGCATGAAGGTTAAAGCCGGTGAGGTTATCAAGGTCTTAATGAACCTGGGTTCAATGGTCACCATTAACCAGGTGCTGGATCAGGAAACAGCCGCACTGGTTGTTGAAGAGATGGGACATACCTACAAACTCATTAATGATGATGCGATTGAAGATACCTTACAAGATTCAGTTGAAAATATTGAAGAAGTTACTCGTGCACCAGTTGTAACAATTATGGGGCACGTTGACCACGGTAAAACTTCGTTACTGGATTACATTCGTGAAGCAAAAGTTGCTGCAGGTGAATCAGGTGGTATCACACAGCATATTGGTGCTTACCATGTAACAACAGATAACGGTGAAATTACTTTCTTAGATACACCGGGTCATGAAGCCTTCACGGCTATGCGTGCACGTGGTGCAGGTGTTACCGATATTGTTATCGTGGTGGTTGCTGCGGATGATGGTGTCATGCCGCAAACCCGTGAAGCAATTCAACATGCTAAAGCGGGTGATGTGCCAATTATTATTGCAATCAACAAGATTGATAAAGAAGGCGCCGATCCTGACCGGGTTAAAAATGAACTATCACAGGAAGGTGTTATCGCCGAAGACTGGGGTGGTGATACGATTTTTGCTAATGTTTCAGCTCATACCGGACAGGGCGTTGATGAATTACTTGAGTCAGTGTTATTAACTGCTGAAGTACTTGAGTTAAAAGCGGTTAAAGATGCTCCCGCTAAAGGTGCAATTATTGAGTCGCGTTTAGATAAAGGTCGTGGCCCGGTTGCTACAGTACTGGTAGAACAGGGTACCTTGAAAAAAGGCGATATCTTACTGGCTGGACTGGAGTATGGTCGTGTTCGTACATTAATGAATGAACATGGACAAGAGTTAACTGAAGCAGGTCCTGCTATTCCTGTACAGGTGCTGGGTTTATCCGGTACACCGGGTGCAGGTGATGAAGCAACTGTTGTTGCTAATGAACGTAAAGCACGTGAAGTGCAGGCACATCGCCAGGCAAAAAGTCGTGATGCCAAGTTGGCTCGTCAACAGGCAGCCAAGCTGGATAACATGTTTAACCAGATGGAAGAAGGTGATGTCAGTACGGTTAATGTAGTACTGAAAACCGATGTTAAAGGTTCAGCTGAAGCGATTGTTGATTCGCTGGTTAAACTTTCAACTGATGAAGTTAAAGTCTCTATTGTTTCAAGTGGTGTTGGCGGTATCACCGAATCTGATGCAAACCTTGCCATGGCATCGGGTGCGCTTCTTGTTGGTTTTAACGTGCGTGCTGATGCAGTCGCCAAACGTTTAATCGATGAAGAAGGCGTAAACTTACATTACTACAGCGTTATCTATGATTTGATTGACGAAGTAAAAGGTGCCATGAGCGGTATGTTGTCACCTGAGTTCAAAGAAGAGATTGTTGGTCTTGCTGAAGTACGTGATGTCTTTAAGTCACCAAAACTCGGTGCGATTGCCGGTTGTATGGTGACAGAAGGGACAGTTAAACGCAGTAACCCGATTCGTGTACTACGTGACAACGTGGTTATCTATGAAGGTGAGCTAGAATCTCTGCGTCGCTTTAAAGATGATGTGCAGGAAGTTAAATCAGGTACAGAGTGTGGTATCGGTGTGAAAAATTACAACGATGTTAAGCCTGGCGACCAAATTGAGGTTTACGAGAGAGTATCTGTAGCACGTAGTTTATAAACTGATATTCTTTAACTTCCAATCTGACCAAAAATATTTACCACTAAGGTCACGGAGGAGCACAGAGGTTTTACTTGTATATGTTTCCTCTGTATACCTTTGTGACCTCTGTGGTTAAAAAATTCTTGCATTCCATTAAACTTAATACGATTAACTACTATGCCTAAAGATTACAGTCGCACACGCCGTGTTGGTGAACAAATTCAGCGTGAAATTGCGCAACTTGTTCAGCAAGAAATTAAAGATCCTCGCATTGGCCTGGTGACGATTTCTGCTGTTAAGTTAAGTCGTGATATGTCGCATGCAAATATTTTCTTTACCGTACTCGATGAAGAACATCCTATCGATGAAACCTTGAAAATTTTAGACGGCGCATCTGGCTTTCTTCGGCATGAATTAGCTAAACGTATGAACTTACGAATTGTTCCACATATTCATTTTAAATATGATGAATCGATTTCTTATGGTAATGATTTATCCGCCTTGATCGACAAGGCGATGGGTATGGAGAACCCTGAAAATAGAATGAGCGATAAAGATAAAGACGACGAGTAAAGCAAAATGGGACGTCGTCATAAAGGCCGTGCGATCAGTGGCATCGTTCTACTTGATAAACCTCTAGGCATCACCTCAAATCGCGCACTTCAAATAGTCAAACGATTATATAACGCAGCTAAGGCTGGCCATACTGGAAGTCTCGATCCATTGGCAACGGGCTTATTACCACTGTGCCTGGGTGAGGCCACCAAGGTTTCTGGTTTTTTACTCGACGCAGATAAAAGTTACCTGGCGACATTAAAGCTTGGTGTTAAAACCTCGTCTGCTGATGCCGAAGGTGAAGTCATTGAAACGCGCCCCGTTGAGAATTACAGTGATGAGCAAATCCAATCTGTCATCGCTCAATTTATTGGTGAAATAAAGCAAATCCCACCGATGCATTCCGCCTTAAAAGTTGATGGCCAACCATTATATAAACTTGCTCATCAGGGCATGGTTGTCGAACGAAAATCACGTAGCGTTGAGATTTTTGATATCCAGCTATTGCGCCATGAGGGTGACGAAATGGAGATTGCAGTAGATTGCTCCAAGGGGACCTATATCCGCACCCTGGCAGAAGATATTGGTGAAAAACTCGGTTGTGGTTCCCACCTGTCTGCTTTGCGTCGCACCGCAAGCGGGCCCTTCCAACTCAAAGACAGTATCACCATGGAGCAACTTGAAGAACTGGCAGAATCAGGTTTTGAGGCGCTGGATAAGTTGCTTATGCCATCTGAAGATGCCCTCGAGGGCTGGGAAAGTGTCAATTTGAGCACTGATGCAGCATATTATATCTGCCGAGGCCAGGCGGTACAGGTACCCAAGGCACCAACAAGCGGACTTGTTCGCTTATTTTCCGAAGAAAATGGCTTTCTTGGCATTGGTGAAATACTTGATGATGGCCGGGTTAAGCCGCGTAGATTGTTTTTAATCGAGAATAATCACTAAAAAGCATTTTTTCGATAAATTTCCACTATTTAACAGTGATTTCTTCGGAGTATTGCTTGTATCTAAACCAGTTGCGCGGGTAAAATACGCGCTCTAATTTCTAGCTAAAACTATGCACAGAGGAGCTTGCGATGGCTATTTCCGCCGAAACTACGGCTAATATTGTGAACAAACACAAACGTTCAGACTCAGACACAGGATCACCTGAAGTACAGGTGGCACTTCTTTCAGCGCGCATTGATGATCTTTCAGATCATTTCAAAAAGCACATTCATGATCATCATTCTCGTCAGGGTCTGTTGCGCATGGTTAGTCAGCGACGCAAATTACTGGACTATCTTAAACAAAAAGATGTTCAACGTTATCGTGACTTAATTTCAAGTCTGGGTTTACGTAAATAATCAAACTAATAAAACCCCTATCTCAAAATAAGGACGCTTCATGGCTGTAGTAAAAAAAGAATTTAAATTTGGTGACCACACAGTAAAGCTTGAGACAGGGGAAATTGCCCGTCAAGCATCGGGTGCTGTTATTGCAAGTATGGGTGACACAGTTGTTTTAGTGACTGTTGTTGCTTCAAAGAAAGAAGTTGAAGGTCGTGACTTCTTCCCAATGACGGTTGATTACACTGAGAAAACGTATGCAGCGGGTAAAATCCCGGGTGGTTTCCTCAAACGTGAAGGTCGCCCAACTGATAACGAAACTTTAACTGCACGTTTAATCGATCGTCCAGTACGTCCATTATTCCCAGAAGGTTTCACTAACGAAGTGCAAATCATTTGTACTGTTATCTCGTTAGACCCTGATATTTCTCCTGATATTGTTTCACTTCTTGGTACTTCAGCTGCGCTATCAATTACCGGTGCACCGTTTAATGGTCCAATTGGTGCTGCACGTGTGGGTTACAAAGATGGTCAATACTTATTAAATCCTTCACCAACCGTTTGCAAAGAAGAATCAGATCTTGATTTAGTTGTTGCCGGTACAGCTGATGCGGTACTGATGGTTGAATCTGAAGCAAAATTACTTTCTGAAGACGTCATGTTAGGTGCTGTAATGTACGGACATGAGCAATTCCAGGTAGCTATTTCTGCAATTAAAGACTTCGCTGCTGAAGTTGGCGCTGAATCTTGGGACTGGACTGCTCCTGGAGAAAATGAAAAATTAATGTCTGATGTGTCTGCGGCTTCAGAAGCTGACTTCAAAGAAGCTTACACAATCAGTGAAAAAATGACGCGTTACGCGCGTTTAAGCGAAATTCGTACTGCTGTAAAAGAAAAACTGATCTCAGAAGAAGAAGACGGTCACTCAGCTGAAGAAGTTCGTGAAGCAATTGAAAAAATTGAAAGTAAAGTTGTTCGTACCAAGATTTTAGATGGCGAGCCTCGTATCGATGGTCGTGATACGAAAACAGTTCGTAAAATCACGGTTAAGACAGGTGTTGTACCTCGTGCACATGGTTCAGCATTGTTTACGCGTGGTGAAACTCAGGCGTTAGTCGTAACAACTTTGGGTACTGAGCGTGATTCACAAATCATTGATGCCTTAACCGGTTCATACCGCGAACCATTCATGCTGCAATATAACTTCCCTCCATATTCAGTTGGTGAAACGGGTCGTGTGGGTACACCTAAGCGTCGTGAGATTGGTCATGGTCGTTTAGCGAAACGTGGTGTCATGGGTATCATGCCAGATATGGAAGAGTTCCCATACAGCTTACGTGTTGTATCTGAAATCACAGAATCTAATGGTTCAAGTTCAATGGCTTCAGTATGTGGTTCAAGTCTTTCGATGATGGACGCAGGTGTTCCAACAGCTGCTCCGGTTGCCGGTATCGCCATGGGCTTAATCAAGGAAGGTAACAAGTTTGCAGTTCTGACTGATATCCTGGGTGATGAAGATCACTTAGGTGATATGGACTTTAAAGTAGCGGGTAACGAAACAGGTATCACTGCTTTACAAATGGATATCAAAATCGAAGGTATCACTAAAGAGATTATGGAAATCGCTTTAGGCCAGGCTAAAGAAGGTCGCTTAACGATTCTTGAGTCAATGAATGCTGTTCTTGATAAGCCTCGTGAAACGATGTCTGATTACGCGCCACGCTTCGTGACGTTTAAAATCAATCCAAACAAAATCCGTGACGTTATTGGTAAAGGTGGTGCAACAATTCGTGCAATCACTGAAGCGACTGGCGTTAATATCGATATCAGCGATGAAGGTATGGTTAAGATTGCTTCAAGCGAAGGTGCTGCAGCTGAAGAAGCTAAACGCCAGGTTGAACAACTCACTGCTGATGTTGAAGTCGGTTCAATTTACGAAGGTAAAGTCGCTAAATTAATGGACTTCGGTGCATTCGTGACTATCTTACCGGGTAAAGATGGTTTGGTTCATGTTTCTCAAATCTGTGAAGAACGTGTTGAAAACGTGAGTGATAAACTGACTGAAGGCGAAACTGTTAAAGTTAAAGTACTGGAAATCGACAAACAAGGTCGTATCCGTTTAAGCATGAAAGCGGTTGCCGCTGAAGCTTAAGCTTTACTTTATAAGTCAAACCACAAAAGGAACCTTCGGGTTCCTTTTTTATTGCCTGTTTGGCATGAAATCTGCTTTTTACAGTTGTAGATACGAAATTGTTTAAAGTACTGATTTAATAGGCGTTCATAAATGATGACATGTAAAAATCTATTAGCAAAAATTGGAATACTCGTGGTGGCCTTTGTGCTGCTTAATATGAGTGGTTGCGCAACAAAGCCGAAACCGCCATTTGAAGTCATTTCACCTGAAAAATCAATGATTTATGGTAATGTTCAGATTCCAGGTCATGAAGTGACCGAAATCGAGCTACGTGAATTTGGTAAGTTTTATTTACCACCCTTTATTTCTCCACCGCGTGTGATGATATTCAGAAATGGGAATTTTGTGGCGGAAAACCTCTCAGCTGGCAGCTATTACATTTCACGCTTTAAGTCGAAGAAGTTGCTTTATAGCCTGGTTAAAGAAGGGAGAGATGCTTACCAGTGGATCATTAATGTCGAGCCAGGAACGGTAAAATACGTCGGTTCATTCGAAATTACCGATGTTAAACCCGGTATTTTTGTCCAGGGCGACTTTAATATCCGTTCTTTACGACACCCGAGTGAACGGGCAGTGTTAAAACACATGTTTCAGGTCACACAGGGCACCGGCTGGCAGGCAATGATTGACCGCAGGATAAAGTCTTTAAGGTAGTGTCATTGCGATGGAACAACGTGACTGAAGCAATCTCCTGGCATATTAAACAGATTGCCACGCTTTACTCGCAATGACAGGTTGTTTTACTTGTTTGCCCGGTTTTCAATCAGGTGGTCAACCACGGCAGGGTCTGCCAGTGTGGATGTATCACCGAGAGAATCGAGATCATTTTCCGCTATTTTACGTAAGATTCGTCGCATGATTTTGCCGGAGCGTGTTTTAGGCAGGCCAGGTGCCCACTGAATGATATCCGGTTTGGCAATGGGGCCAATTTCTTGCCGGCAAAGTTCGACCAGCTCTTTTTTAAGCTCGTCTGAGGGTTCCACACCGATGATTGGTGTGACATAAGCATAGATACCCTGACCCTTAATCTCATGCGGATAGCCGACGACAGCGGCTTCTGCAATTTTTTCATGCAGCACCAAGGCTGATTCGATTTCAGCCGTTCCCATACGATGTCCCGAGACATTGAGGACATCATCCATTCGGCCGGTAATCCAGTAATAGCCATCTTCATCACGGCGTGCGCCATCGCCTGAGAAGTAATAACCGGGATAATCCTTAAAGTAGGTATCGACCATACGTTGGTGATCACCGTAAATTGAGCGAATTTGGCTCGGCCACGAGGTTGTCATAACGAGGGCACCCGAGGCTTCTCCATTACCTTCAATAAGTTGGTTAGTTTCTGTATCAATAATACCGGGTTGAATGCCAAAGAAGGGCCGAGTCGCTGATCCGGGTTTAAGTGGAGTCGCGCCAGGTAGCGGCGTAAGGACATGTCCACCGGTTTCAGTTTGCCACCAGGTATCAACAATAGGGCAGCGTTTGTCGCCAACTACGGTGTAATACCACTGCCAGGCTTCCGGATTGATCGGTTCACCCACAGTCCCCAGTAAGCGTAACGAGGCACGCGATGTTTTAGTCACAGGTTCATCACCTTCGCGCATTAAGGCACGGATGGCGGTTGGTGCGGTATAGAAAATGGTGATCTTATGCTTATCTACCACTTCCCAAAAACGAGACGCGGAAGGGTAGTTGGGCACCCCTTCAAAAAAGACGGTTGTAGCAGCATTCGCTAGCGGGCCATACAATAAATAGCTGTGACCGGTGATCCAGCCAACATCAGCGGTACACCAGTAAACATCATTTTCTTGTAAATCAAACGTGTATTTTGTTGTGATAGCGGAATACAGCAAGTAACCACCGGTAGTGTGTAAAATACCTTTAGGTTTGCCGGTAGAGCCTGAGGTATAAAGTATAAATAAAGGATCTTCAGCATCCATTTCTTCACATGGGCAATCCGTTGCTGCGCTTGCAAAAGCATCGTGGTACCAAATATCGCGTTTCTCGTTCCAGTTGATATCAGCACCGGTACGTTTAACGGTTAACACGGTATGTACATTGGGACAGCCTTCCAGTGCTTTATCGGTATTGGCTTTAAGAGGGATTTTTTTACCTGCACGTATACCTTCATCCGCAGTAATCACCACCTGGCAATCAGAATCAAGAATACGGCCTTTTAACGCTTCCGGAGAGAAACCACCAAAGACAACAGAATGAACAGCACCAATACGAGCACAAGCGAGCATGGCATAACCCGCTTCAGGTATCATGGGCATGTAAATACAAACACGGTCGCCTTTTTTTACACCACGTTGTTTTAATATGTTGGCAAACTTACAGACATCATGATGCAGTTCATTAAAGGAGATTTTCTTATCATCGTTAGGATCGTCACCTTCCCAGATGATCGCTGTTTGATCGCCTTTTGATTCAAGGTGACGATCAATACAGTTATATGCAACATTTAATTTACCACCCTGGAACCATTTAATATCAACATTGTTAATATCAAAGCTATACTCCATTACCGTATCCCACGGCCTAGACCAGCTTAAAAATTTAGTCGCTTGTTCAGCCCAGAAGCCTTCCGGGTTATCAATTGACTCTTTATATAAACTGTCATATTGCTCTGCTGTAATATTTGTTTTTGCAGCGAATGCGGCGGGAACGTCATAAATATGTTTTTCTGACATAAGTAGCTCCAATAATTATTATTCTTCAGTTCTTTTTTGCTGTAAATCAACCATGTTAATAAATTTTTGTACTGATATTTCAAAGTCGCCTGATAAATTTAAAAAGGCACAGCCACAACGTGTTCCTTCCGAGGGTTCATTTGGGTTAACAGGAGTAAGATTTCGTATTTCAAGATTAATATAAGCAGCGTCATGTTCACCTAAGGTCAGCTTACAATTGTGAAAGACATTACCGGGTTCGAGCTCAAGCTCATCATTATGATCAAGCAACGCGATGCCACCAGTACTAATATCTAAGACCGGATACTCTGTTCGATTATTATCTCCATGAATAAGTTCACAAGTTACCGTTTCACTGAGTGGGATTCTCACCCGATAAAATTCACGACGTTGTACCCAGAGAACACTTTCAGGAATAGGGCAGGCAAAACTTGCCTGGCCTTTTAAGCGTGCCTTGCGAATATCTGAGATTGAGAACTGAGCAGTAATCCCATCATAATCTGTTTTTATTACAGCCCGGTTATGGTCTAGCAGTTTCTGATTCAATTCTTCATCACTGCCATAATCGAGAACCAGTAAATTTTTGTCGGCTAAAACATCGACTACGGTGCTGAGCATTGAGTTGTCATTAAAATGAAGCGTGATAAGAGAATTCTTTTTACCTAACTGGCGCAGCTTTTGTTTGATTTCACCATGACCATAGAGCATGTAATGCTCCATATTTTCAATATTATCAATTTTAGGTGTATCCACAGTATTATCTTTATTGCTGGCTTGTGACTAGCTTAGTTTAATTATTATCGTTCTATATACTACTTTATATAGTGAAAGGGATACACTATTTAGCTACTTCTTTTAATCAATATGATCGACCAATTTACCACTGACTTGCCTGACCCTGGCACTGAGTTGCCAGGCAATTTGCCAGAGTAATTTCACTCCAAGCGCAGGGTATTTTATCGTGATATTTTTCAGGTTGGCTTTTGATATTAAGGCGATTTCAGAGTCTTCTGCAGTTATCACGGTGGCAGAGTGGGGGAAATCATCAATAAGTGACATTTCACCAAGCGTCGCCCCTTTACGGACCGTGGCAATTTCTTTCTTTTTACCCAGATCATCATTTTTAAACACCTTGGCTTTTCCGCTGGTAACTACAATCAGGTAGCTATCGTGCTCGCCTTCTGCAAATATTGTGGTGTCTTTGGGCGCTTTGTAGCCATGCATATAATTCACAAGTTGATCAATTTCATGCCTGGTAAAGTCTTTAAATAAATAAGAACTCTCTAGCATGACACACAAAGTATCGTGAAACTTTTCCCCACTACCGAGCTCTTCGAGGTCATCAAGATTTAATTTTGCTGCCATTTAAGTGTTTGATTCCATTTGTAATTTAGAAGGGACACGTTCCATTTGCCAATGTGATATTGCCCAGCTCCAGATATCTTCCTGGTTCGCTTCAAGTAGTTGTATAGGCGGCAATTGCCCTAGAAACTTTAATGCTTTATATAAAAGAACTGCTGAGTCCCTCACAGAAATTGCGGCAGCAAGGTTCTGCTTACTCAATTTCTGGCCTGCCGCATTAGTCGCAATCGGAAGGTGGCAATACCGGGGGGAAGGTAATTGCAGAACGGACTGAACCTGGATATGACTAGGCGTGATACTCAGTAAATCCGCACCACGTACAACTTCGGTAATGCCCTGTTCAGCATCATCAATTCCAGATGCCAGCTGATAAGAAAAATGTTGGTCACGTCGTTGTAGAATAAAATCACCAACTTGTTTATCCATGTCAAAAGATTGCTTTCCTTGAATAACATCGTCGAAGCGAATGTGTGTATGACTGCAATTTAAGCGGATACTGTAATCCGAAGCTTTCACGGATGAATCAATCGGGCCATGCCGGCAAAAACCCGGGTAAATAATTTCACCCTTAGCTTGGCCTGTTTTTTTTAGAATGCTTTTACGACTGCAACTGCAAGGGTAGGCAAGCCGCTCGTTAATCAAGTGGTGTACTGCTTCCTGGTAGCGTTCTAATCGATGGCTCTGATAGAGAACCGCGTTATCCCATTCAAAACCAAACTGCTCGAGTGTTGTTAAAATCGCGTCAGTAGCGCCGACTTGTTCTCGAGGAGGATCAATATCATCAATACGGATTAACCACTCTCCATTTTGCTGTTTCGCCGGTAAATAACTTCCCATAGCCGCGATTAATGAGCCAAAATGAAGAGGGCCGGTTGGGCTTGGGGCAAAACGCCCACGATAAGAAGTGTGTTTTGACATCAGGGGATTATAACCATGAAATTAACGATATTTTCAGTGATATTTCACCGATAACAACTAAAGTAATCATATTTAATGTCGTTAAACTGGTTAAGACATGAGAACTTGGCAAGGTAAACAAAAGCTGTGAGTAGCGAAGAAAAATGGGTTATACGGGGAGTCACTGAAGAAGGTAAGAAGTTGCGTCCGAGTGACTGGATTGAGCGGATTTCTTCTACTCTTGCTAATTTTGGTAGTGATCAACGCCTACAATACTCCAATGCTGTTGCGCCATGCATGATTGATGGTGAAAAATGCCTGGTCGTGGCGCGAAACCTTCATGATCTCAATCCTGAGGCCTATGACTTTGTGATGGGCTTTGCCAAGAGTAACCAGTTAAGTATTCGTGAAGATCGTCGTTCAGGTGAACGTGCTTTGAGTGCTTAAGAACAAAATAATCATGTGTATAAAAAAGGAAGCTAAGGCTTCCTTTTTTTGCTTAGTACGATAGCTATATACTAAGACATCGATTTTTCGCGAATCTCACTCAGGCTCTTACAATCAATACATTGATTAGCTGTAGGACGCGCTTCTAGACGGCGAATACCAATCTCAATACCACAATCATCACAATAACCATAATCGCCAGAATCCAGCAGATCGATGGATTCATCAATTTTCTTGATCAGCTTACGTTCACGATCGCGTGTACGTAGTTCCATCGTGAAATCAGATTCTTGTGATGCACGATCATTTGGATCCGGGAAGTTAGCCGCTTCGTCTTGCATATGATGCACAGTACGATCGACTTCTTCCATGAGTTCCTTTTTCCAGGCGTCAAGAATATTATGAAAATGCGCGATTTGATTTTCATTCATATACTCTTCGCCTTTTTTCATTTTATAAGGCTCAAACTGCTTAAATTCCTGAGAAATATTTGATGGAATTTTTCGCTTAGCAGCCGCTTTTTTAGTTGCTGTTTTTTTCGCCGCGGTCTTTTTAGCCGCAGTTTTTTTAGCAGCCGTCTTTTTAGCAGCGGTTTTTTTAGCAGCAGTCTTCTTTTTGGCTGCCGTTTTCTTTTTAGAAACTTTCTTTTTAGCAGCGGTTTTCTTCTTTGCAGGCATCGTAAAATTCTCTCCAGCCGTGGAATTATTCATAAATAAAAAAATACAACGCGACTTTCTACCAGAATGTCATCAAATACGCAATAATTACGAAAATTTTTTGAGATGGTACACTAGCGCCCGAAAACATAATATGGGATTAATTCATTGTAAATCAAGTGGTTAATGTCATATATTAAAAAATATCATTATTTTTGGAGTAGGAAATGCCCGAATTAAAAGCATTAATTTTTGATGTTGACGGAACACTAGCAGATACAGAAAAAGACGGGCATCGCGTCGCCTTTAACCTGGCTTTTGCTGACGCAGGCTTAGATTGGGACTGGACGGTTGATATCTATGGAGACTTATTATCCGTCACTGGTGGTAAGGAACGAATGAAGCATTTCCTGGATAAATATAATCCAGCATTTGATCAACCTGAGGATTTGGATAGCTATATCGCGGATATGCATAAAGCGAAAACGGCGCATTACACCAGGTTGTTGTCGCAAGGATTAATTCCACTACGTCCAGGTGTAAAACGCATCTTAAATGAAGCAAGAGAAAAGGGCTTAAGACTCGCCATTGCGACCACAACGACCCCCGCAAATGTCGAAGCGTTATTAGTACACACATTAGGTGAAGAGTCGATGGACTGGTTTGAAGTCATAGCCGCGGGTGATATTGTTCCGGCAAAAAAACCTGCGCCCGATATTTATGATTGGGCACTTGAAAAAATGAACTTAAAAGCTGAAGACTGTATTGCCTTTGAAGACTCTCATAATGGTATTCTTTCATCACTGGGTGCAAGTTTAACAACGATTATCACTATTAATGGTTACACCAAAGATCATGACTTTACCGGTGCGGCCATCGTCTTGGATCAATATGGCGAACCTGACTCACCATTTACTGTTTTAGCAGGTGATGCAGATGGTTTTACCTACCTAAATATTGATATGATTAAAGCACTGCATGCCGCTTAAAAGGCTTTAAAATCAGACAAGCTATGAGTTCATCACGCATAAACGATATTCAACCCTTTCATGTTATGGCGCTTCTTGCGCGAGCAAAAGAGTTAGAAACACAAGGCAAGAATATTGTACACATGGAAGTCGGTGAACCCGATTTTCCTACACCGCAGCCTATTATTGATGCGGGTATTAAAGCGATCAGTAAAGGGAATGTGCATTACACACCGGCAACCGGTTTGCCCGCGTTAAGGCAGGCCATTGCGGACCATTATCAATCTCGATTTAATGTGTCGGTTTCAAGTAAACGTATAGTTATTACACCTGGCGCATCCGGTGCATTAATGTTGGCACTTGGCACCATCATTAATGAAGGTGATGAAGTGATGTTGGCTGATCCGGGCTATCCATGTAACCGAAACTTTATACGTTTCTTATCAGGTAAACTTTGTTCAGTGGCAGTCGATGCCAGCTCAGCCTACCAGTTAACACTCGAACATTTAAAACAAAACTGGCAAGCTAATACTAAAGCAGTAATTGTGGCCTCACCCTCTAACCCAACGGGTACATTATTAGATAAATCTGAGCTTGTGAAAATGTCACAGTTTGTTAAAGAACAGGGTGCTTATCTAATAGTTGATGAGATTTACAGTGAGTTAGTTTATGCTAACGATGTTTCAACTGCACTAGCGATAGAATCATATCAAGAGAATATTATTGTTATTAATAGTTTTTCTAAATACTATAATATGACAGGTTGGCGCGTCGGTTGGGTGGTCGCGCCGGACTCTACCGTTGATGATATGGATAAGCTGGCGCAAAATATTTTTCTTGCCGCGCCGACACCGGCACAACATGCTGCACTTGCCGCATTTAAGCCAGAGACAATAACGATTCTAGAATCATACAAAAAGGAATTTCATCAACGTCGTGATTTTTTATTACCCAGGCTAAAAGATCTGGGTTTTAAAATAGAAGTTGAACCACAAGGTGCCTTTTATATTTATGCCAGTTGCGAAAAATTTACAACAGACAGTTATAAGTTTGCTTATGACTTGCTAGAAAATATCGGGGTTGCTATTACACCGGGGATAGATTTTGGTGAAAATAAAGCCAATACTTTTGTGCGCTTTGCCTATACTACGTCAATTGAGCGTCTTGAAGAAGGAGTTAAAAGACTAAATAATTATTTATAAGTTTATGATGTTTAACATTACTGACTTACTAACTGTTTAGTTTGCTTGATATGAAAAATGTATTTGTTGGTCGCCAACCCATCTTCGATAAAAAACTGAATGTTTACGCTTATGAATTATTGTTTCGTTCTGCAGAGGCAAACAATAGCTCAAGCGCAATGCCGGATGGTGATAGCGCAACCACACAAACAATTATAAATACATTCGTAGAAATCGGCCTGGAAAAATTAGTCCGTGATAAATTTGCCGCGATTAATTTAACCGAAAGTTTTATTTTAGATATAGATAAAATCCCGTTTTCAAAAGACCAGGTTATCTTGGAAATCTTAGAAGATATTGCTGTAACCCCGGAACTTATTGATGCAGTACAAATATTAGTCGATAAAGGCTATATTATTGCGTTAGATGACTATATTTATGATCCTGAACATGCACCACTCATAAAGCTCGCAAAAATCATTAAAATTGATTTAATGGCTCAAAGTAAACAAGACTTGGTAAAGCATGTAAAAGAGCTAAAGAAATTCAATGTTGAATTGTTAGCAGAAAAAATAGAAACATTTCAGGAGTTTGAGTTTTGTCGGAAATTAGGGTTTGATTATTTTCAGGGTTATTTTTTAAGTAAACCTCAAATTGTTAAAGGCGACAGCTTGCCGGCTAACCGGCTTACTGTTTTACATTTATTATCCGTTGTTAACAATCCTGATTCTGATACAGATGATCTTACAGAAGCTATCAATACAGATGTTGCCACCAGCTACCGTTTATTAAAACTAATTAATTCAGCAGCGTTTGGCTTGCAAAGAAAAATAGATTCAATAGAACAAGGTATATTACTACTAGGTCGCAGACAACTTGCAAGCTGGGCGTCTATGCTGGCAATGAGTTCGCTTGATGACAGGCCGTCTGAAATATTACGAACCACCATGGTGCGCGCAAAAATGTGCGAACTGGTTGCTGAAAAAATTGGGGCAACAAACATTGAAAGTTTTTTTACTGTCGGTATGTTTTCAGCTCTCGACTTATTATTACAGAGACCTTTGCCTGAATTACTCAAACCTTTACCTTTAAGCGCAGAAATTGTTTCAGCATTATTAGAAAATGAAGGTTTGTTGGGAAAAGTGCTTGCCTGTGTGATTGCGTTTGAAAAATCAGACTGGGATAAGGTATGCATAAATGATATTCCTGCTGAAGAGTTTACTATAATAAATATTGAGGCCATTACCTGGGCCGGGGCAATCATTGATACACTTTAGCTATGATAAAAGTCTTTACTGCACAAAATAGCATAGAAGCAAATATTGTTAAAGGTATGTTAGAGGCGAATGACATTCCTGCTTATGTGAATGGCGAATATTTGCAAGGTGCAATAGGTGAGTTAGCCGCAATAGATTTCGCTTTTGTTAGTGTCGATGAAGTTAATAAAGACAAAGCATTGCGATTGATTAATGAATATGAAACAGGAAATTATTCTATTTCGGTTTAATCATTAAATACCAAGTACCAATGAATTAATGACTAGTTCTTCTTATGATAAACCACGTATGTGGTACCGTAACGGCCATGTCCAAACGGTTATTGCATCAACCTTTCGTAAGGTAAATGGTGTTTATTATAACCGGGAACGTATTCAAACACCCGATGATGACTTTTTAGATCTTGACTGGTCTTGTTCAGGAGAAAAAATTTTAGCGGTGATATCTCATGGCTTAGAGGGTAATAGCCACAGTGCCAGTGTAAAAGGCATGGTAAAAGCGCTGAATGAAGTAAACATTGATTGCCTTGCATGGAATTATCGCAATTGTAGTGGAGAAACAAATCGTCAATTACGCATGTACCATAATGGCGCCACAGATGATCTTGATCTGGTAATACGTCATGCCATAACCAGGGGGTATGAAAACATTATCCTGCTTGGTTTCAGTATGGGAGGGAATATGAGCTTACTCTACCTCGGCCAACAATCAGATCAACTCCATCCTCAAGTTAAAGGGGCAGTCACTTTTTCTGTCCCGATTGACTTAGAAGATTCTGCCAACCAATTATCCCGTGTAATAAATAAACTATATATGAAACATTTCTTGAAGTTGTTTTATTCTAAGCTTAAAGAAAAACAAGCCTTGTTCCCCGAACATATTAATTTAGAAAACTACTCGAAAATTAAAAATTTCAAAGACTACGATGGTCGTTATACGGCACCTATTCACGGATTTAAAAGTGCTGAAGATTATTGGTCGAAATGTAGCAGTGGTCCACTGTTGAATAACATTCAAGTTCCAAGCCTCATCGTCAATGCCGCGGATGATCCATTCCTTGGTTCAAAGTGTTATCCACGTCAGCAACAAACAAATCCTAATATTTCTTTGGAAATCCCAAAATATGGTGGGCATATTGGTTTTATGAAACATCATATTCATAAAAAATATTTGTCTGAATCACGGGCCATAGAATTTATCCAAACACTGTCTGAAAAAATCGAATAGCAGCATAAGAGTGGTTAGAAAAAGATATTTATACGTTATCATTTAAAGGAATTTATTAAGTCTTGAATATCAGGGAATTATGTAATGAGATCGGTGCGGTTCTATTGCTACTTCTTAAAAAATGATAGTATTCCACTGTGTGAACACAAAGAAACGTAAAGGTCATGATTGTTGTGATAAGTGGCCGCTGTCGACTGCGACTTCAACCGGTCGACGCAACACATGCACTAAATCGTTCTGCCGGTGTTTCAAATTCTAACGTCTCACGTGGTCGTTCATTTAACTGACGAGCA
>CAMYJG010000028.1 GCA_947258695.1 uncultured Ectothiorhodospiraceae bacterium
CTTCGCTAATCATTATTGATATGCATATGCCGCTAATGAATGGGTGTCGTGCAGCAAGGTTAATCAGAAGCATGTCTAGAACCGCGCAATGTAAAATAATCCTGTTCACTGGAGAAACTGAAGAATATTTGCGTGATAATAGTGAATGTAAATCTGTTAATAGCATTGTATTCGAAAAAAATATTAATGAATTACGCAGGGTAATACTCAGTATCAAGTGTGAATGCAATTAGAAAGCAAAAACAAACATACATAATATTTGGCAAAAAATATTTGAATATTTGGGAATATTTGGGGTCAGAGTAAAAACTCTGAAAATATCCAGCACATGCCCCCAAATTTCACCAAACATCATTATTGGTTTTCCTGAATAAGAAATTAAAGAAAAACCATTCCCTATACAAGATCTCCAAGACTTGAGATTCTGTGGCTTCTAGTTGCTCAATGACTGTAGTCGGTATTCTATAAAAATATAAATGACACCACGACCTGGCGGGCAGGGTGTTTCAGGATAAAAATAGTAAATAGTAGGCTAATTTATAAATTAACTGTATCATCTTCACGTTGTTTTATTTTATTTTTAATGAGGCGACGCTCCTCACCAAGCAGAATCGTCTCTGCACGAGCACCAAGATAGACATAGATTCCAAGTCCTATTAGTAACCCTACTGCGGCCAGCATCATCCAAACGGCCGGTAACATATTCTGATCATCACCTAATGCTCCCTTGAACATCATTAATAAGGCCTCAATCGAAACTGCAATGAGTATTGCCGCCATAAACCGGGTGATGGTACGACGGGTTGAACTATGGCGGAAAATGTCCTTGTGCATTAACACCTCCTCCTCAAGTATCGTCTTCCCTAAATCAAAAACAGCCAACCCCAGGGTAAGAAATATAATCACCCCAAAGGGTGTTAGGTGCTCGTCCTGCTTTACTACATCATTCATAAATAAAGGTATCATTTCACTGGCTGCGGAATACAGCAAGATACCCACCACACCGAACAAACCCAGCACGATTAAACTGTAAACTACTTTAAAAAATGGTTGGAACCGCCGACGCATATTATCGCCCATGAGGAAGCCGATGATCTCACCCAAGGCGCTGTCAACGGCAATGTAGCCAAGGGTTTCACCTTCTGCATTGCGTATTTTCACAGCGGCAGTAATACTTAAATTACGATTAGCGCTGGACAAATATGGCTCGGTAACAACAACATCGTCACTGTCTCTGGCCATACGAAAATAAGGTCGTTGGCTACGATCTTTACCTTTCGCGTTTAAACGGGTTATTTCATTATTTTGGCCACCAAGATTATCGCTAATTTGCATACCGTCGGGATCGAGACTATAAAACAAATCGATAAACGGGTAGTGCTCCTGAATACATTTAATGGCTTTCTTTTGTTTTGCCTCATTATCAAGCAGACGTTGATCGGCGATGCCTGTTAGGATGGATGCCAATAATTCACGCAGTGTTTCACCATAGTCGTGATAACGCTCTACCACACTGATATAACTCATATCACTCATTTGATTACTCTCTTTTTATTGCAGGCCAAAACACTGACATCGTAATACCTTTATCAGGATAACATTTTTAGAATTATAACGGCATGATTCATGCCAGGTAGATAATACATAGTTAAAAGCGGCTTAGTTCAAAAATAATAGATATTCTGCACCAAACGAAGTCAAACATTCAAATACTGTCATACGATGGTGCGCAATGTCATTTGAGCACTGCTACCAAGCGCGGCTGATTGAATTAAGTAGCAATGGGTCGCAATGAGGATGGACTCCATTTTATTGAGGGATAATCTTCGCTTGTTTAATAAAAATGTCATGCTGTTTCTTTAACATCTCGCTTCTACTTATCAATTTTTTATTTTCTCTAAGGGAGAGGATTTCGATGTTTCGTATACCTTTTAAAAAGAGTATGACCGTACTCACTGTCGCCGCTGCATTGAATATATCACCAGCCATTGCCAGTGATGACGATGAGGGTTTTTCCAGAATTGCTGTTTTTCCGGTTTATTTAAATACGGATATCAATAAGGAAACGGTCGCTGAGATTGTTACAGCCACAACAGATGGCAATACACTGGTATACACCGACTCTGAAACAGAAAACCTCGGTTTTGTAGATATAACGGATCCTGCTAATCCCAAGGCATCAGGTGTTGCCGCATTGGGTGGCGAACCTACCTCAGTGGCTATTTTAGGTGATTATGCGCTGGCGGCAGTGAATACCTCATCTAACTTTGTGGCACCGAGTGGCAATCTGGTTGTTATCGATATCACGAACAAAACAGTTGTCACAACTATTGACCTCGGCGGACAACCCGATGCCATTGCGATCAGTCCGGACCAGCGCTACGCCGCAATCGCTATAGAGAATGAACGTGATGAAGATCTGGGGGACGGTGCGCCACCCCAGGCCCCGGGTGGTTATCTTGTCATTGTCGATCTAGTTGGTGCACCGGGTGATTGGACGACTCGCAACGTCAACCTCAGTGGTCTGAGTGGTATGTTGTTTAATACCGATCCGGAGCCCGAGTATGTTGCTATTAATAATAACAACCTGGCTGTTGTGACCTTGCAGGAAAACAATCACATTGCACTGGTTGATCTGGCAAGTGGTGATGTAGTGAATCACTTTAGTGCCGGTGAGGTTGACCTCGATAAGATTGATACCAGCAAGGATAAAATGATTACCTTAAACAGTTCACTGACTGCTGTACCGCGCGAACCAGATGGTGTCACCTGGATCTCCGATACCGAGTTTGCGACAGCCGATGAAGGTGACCTGGATGGTGGTAGCCGCGGTTTCACTATCTTTGATATTGATGGCAATATTACTTATGCCGCTGGTAATACTCTCGAGCACACCATTGTTAAACATGGTCATTACCCGGACAAACGTGCCGGTAAGAAAGGCAATGAACCGGAAAATGTCGCATACGGTCAATACGGCGATGATGAATACCTGTTTGTTGGCTCAGAGCGTGCCAGTGTGGTACTCGTCTACAAGCTGAAGAAGAAGGGCGATCCCAAACTGGTACAGGTTCTACCCGCTGCCGTTAAACCGGAAGGACTGTTGCCGATACCCGGACGTAACCTGTTTGTTTCAGCTGGTGAAGAAGATGCGCGTGACGACAAGATCCGTTCAGCGTTGACTATTTACGCGATGGACGAAGAGCAAAACTACCCTACGGTTATATCTAAAAGTCGCAAAGACGGAACACCGATACCCTGGGGTGCACTTTCCGGGCTAGCCGCGGATTTAGAAGACGATGAAACGGTGTACACTATTCATGACAGCTTCTATGACAAGAGCCGTATTTTCAAGATGGACATCGACGAAGAACCGGCCGTGATCACAAAAGAAATTATCCTCAACGACATGATGGGCAAACTGACGAGTGTTGCGCCAGATATGGTCAACGGTGATGGCACTGTAAATCTGGATCAGGAAGGTATTGCCACAAGTGCCAACGGTGGCTTCTGGGTGGCATCGGAAGGACGAGGTACGATCGGTGATCCAGGCCGTCCATTTGAAACCTATAACCTGTTGTTAAAAGTCAGCAAGGATGGCGTGATCGAGCAAGTCGTCCTGTTACCCGCTACCGTCAATGCCCGTCAGGTTCGTTTTGGCTTTGAAGGTGTGACTTCAGTAGGTTCAGGTAGTGAAGAAACCCTTTATGTGGCCATCCAGCGTGAGTGGGCAGGTGATCCTAACGGCAACGTTCGTATCGGTCGTTATGAAACGGCAACCGGTGAATGGTCGTTTTATTACTATCCACTTGATCCTCGTGAGTCCGCCAACGGTGGTTGGGTTGGCCTGTCAGAAATTACCGCCATCGGTAATGATGAATTCCTGGTCATTGAGCGTGATAACCAGGGTGGTCCAGACGCAGCAATCAAACGTCTTTATAAGTTCTCGACTAAAGGATTAACGGCTGTTTCGGATTCAGTCGATGTAACGACTATACCTGTTGTAACTAAAAGTTTAGTCCGAGATTTAATGGGTGACTTAAAAGCAACCGGCGGTCTAGTGCTTGAGAAAGTAGAAGGTTTAGCGGTTGACGAAGATGGCACTGCCTATATTGTTAATGATAATGATGGTGTTGATGATTCAAACGGTGAAACTCAACTACTTAAATTTAAAAATATTTTTGATAAGAAAGAAAAGTAGTAAGTAATATAAAAGCATAGTCATTAGATAATATCTATGGCTGTGCTTTTTGGTTTAGTAGGGGATGGTTCAGTGTGTCCCCTATTATCATGTATTCCAACCCTTTTACACTAATCACTTTGCCCCCTTTAAAGGTTATGTTACTTTTAATAAGTTAAACGGCTTTATTTTTTATTTCCCAATTAATTGAAGTCGACACCCAACAAGTAATAATACTGTAATATTTAATATATAAGCTATCTGTGATCTCTTATATATCATAGGCTTGTCATTTATTTTAGATAAAAAATGGGACTTGAGTATGACAAATAAGCAGCAGATACCAACAAATATTAATGTTTTGTTATCTTTAGTGTTTATTCTCGCCAATCTATGGGTGTTGATACTACTGCCCTTATTCGTAATTGATCATAGTCCGCAGTGGGCATTAACACTGATTCCGATTGCTTTTTTTACTACAACATTCTGGTCGCTTATTCATGAATCATTTCATTCGTTATTACATCCTAATAAAAAAATAAATAATGTGATTGGCCGGAGCATGTGTATGTTATTTGGGGCTCCATTTTCTATTTTAAGATTTGGCCATTTACTTCATCACCGTGTTAATCGAAGTATTATCGATCGAAGTGAAATCTTCACTACGGGTAATCGTAAAAAAGGGCTTGTATTAACTTTATATCATTACAATTTATTAATAGGATTGTATCTTGCTGAATTTTTCTCAAACCTGTTAATTTTATTACCTGTTAAGTGGATTGAGAAACTCATGAAACCAAGGCTACTGGCATCGAGCGATCATAAAAATATTTTACAACAAACCAGGAAACAATTACTCAGTGGAAAGCATCTCTGGCTGAACCGTTTAGAAAGCATTTTAATACTAATTCTTTTTACCAGTTCATTTGTTGCTTATAATACCTATGCCTGGTATTTGTGTCTGTTTTTAGTAATGCGTGGAATTGCTATATCCTACTGGGATAATGCATTTCACTATGGTACAGAAATAAACAATAAGGACGCTGCGTTTAATCTTTCGCTACCTACATGGTATGCCAAGAGCATACTCAATTTTAACTATCATCAAATTCATCATCGTTATCCCTATTTACCCTGGCCAGAATTACCCAGGGCATTCATACAAGACGGTGGACATTACGATGGAAAGTATTGGCCAATAAGTCTGCGTCAATTAAATGGGCCCATATATATACAGAGTAGCTTAAAATGAATAAAGAATTAATCATACTTCGACACGCCAAGTCTGACTGGAATAGCAAGTGTACAATAGATAGAGGTCGCCCTTTGAATAAACGAGGGAAAAGGGATGCACAAATGATTGGCAACTGGATGTCGAAACAAAAACTCATACCAGATATGGTCTTATGCTCGCCAGCGAAACGGGCAGTAAAAACTTTAGAGCATGTGCTTGCTGCGGTTAATACTGAAAAGATTAAAGTTGATTATATTGAATCACTCTATCTTGCTGAACTTAGTGCTCTATTACAGCTCATACATAAAACACCTGAATCAATCCAACGACTAATGTTAGTAGGACACAACCCTGGATTAGAAGAGTTAGTGACATATTTAAGCATTCAGGTAGTCCCTTCAACAGACAATGGAAAAATTCTCACCACGGCTAATCTTGCCTTACTAGATATACCCGATAGCTTTGACCTGCTGCAACAACATGCTTGCAATCTTCATTCGCTGATTAGGCCCAAAGAGCTGAGAGGTCTTAATGGGTTATGATCTTATTTATTATAATCTAACTTAATAATATTCGACTCATTCCCAATAAGAAAAATTCACCTAAACCAAATGTAAATATCACATAACCATAAAGACTATGCTCAAATAACACCCAACGTATTGAGTTTGTCCTTGAATAAGTTGTAGCAAAGAAATATCCGCCAATAAGTGTAGCAACTATTACAAATATGTTTTCAAACACAATATGCATAAATGCAAACATAAATATGCTGGCTATAATCATTAATCTTTTTGTTTTAAAAATATATTTATAGCGTTCAAATAAAAAAGCACGATACACAATTTCTTGTGGAAGCACTGATAAAGGTGGATATAACAATAAAACCAACAGCCATATCAAAGGATGTTGCAAGGGGAAATTAAACAGCTTTTCGGGATAAAAAATATAGACAACAGAAAATACCAGGATTGAAACCACTATTAAACGTAAAGTAACTGAAATTAGAACTGCCTTATTATTTATACCGTTCTTACCTATCCATATCTTTTTCATGGAAACCTGTTTTGTTTTAATAAACCATGTCACCGCAAACAAGGTGATGAGATACAATGGTAAGATAGAAAAACTTACAGGTACCCACTGTTTCAGGACCGTAATTGGCAAAACAAAGAAAATGAAAATAAATTCAAAAATAAGGTAATAGGGGATCGAGGATTTTCTTGTTGTTCCCATACTTTCAGTAACATAATCGTTAAAAAAGGAACATTAAGTTTACTGTGAAATATCAGTTTAATAAATAGTATATATAATCAATACATAAAACTGTAATAGAATAACTCATATGTATCATTATTGTGAAAGACTAACTAGTAATTTTTGGGCCGAACCTGTTAACGCAATAACTAACGTTGCGTTTATAATAGCTGCATTTCTGTTAGCACTAAAACAACTTCGCAGTCCTAATAATATAGCAAAATATCCTGATATTGCCCTGCTTGTCACCTTGATTACTGCAATTGGTATTGGCAGTTTTCTCTGGCATACCATGCCAAACCGCATTACTGAATGGGCTGATAATGTCCCAATTCTATTATTTATTAGTCTTTACTTATTAAGTTTTTTATACCGGATTGCAGAATTGAATATTCTCGTGATTCTTGTATGGTTCCTGTCTTACCATATTTTTAATGTTGGAATACAATACATATTTCCTGCAAATACGTTGAATGGTTCAATTTTTTACCTGCCAACGCTTATCACTTTATTTATTATAGTTCTTTATACCCGCTATATCAGGTACACCTTCAGCTCATATTTCATAAAAGCAGTGGTTGTATTTACGATTTCAGTTATTTTCAGAACTATTGATTTCAAAGTTTGCGGGACAATTTCAATCGGCACTCACTTTATCTGGCATATTATGAATGCCTATGTACTTTACATACTTACACAAGCCCTAATGGAAAAACAGGATAGATTGAGACAAAATCAAGGGGTCAGAGCCCTTTTACGCCACCTTTAACTGCTATAGTATTCTCTTAAAACAACATACACGTCCCGGCTTTGAAGTACCGGTTTTTTAACTTATAAAAACGGATACCCTTCACATGCAGCATTTATTTATTTCATCACGAAAAACGTATCTCATTATTATTACGGCACTGTTGTGTGCTGCTTTGTTATGGAGCAAATCCACTCGTGCAGAAACACAGCCCACGAAAGTGCTGCTAGGTACGGCGACTAAAGGCGGGGGCTTCCAACTTTTTGGTCAGAATTTGATCGAGGTTATTAACGCAACCGATACTAGCCTGAAGGTTGAAGAGATGCCTAGCCGTGGTAGCAAACAAAATTTACCTTTTCTCGAGCAAGGTAAGATCGATATTGGTTTGGTAGAAGGCAATGCTGCTCGTCAGGCATTAGATGGTATTGGTCGAGCTGTTGCTAATCTTAAAGTATTAACCGTCATGTACCCAAACCCAGGCATGTTTGTTGTACGTGCTGATTCTCCTTACAAGCGGATAGACGATCTTAAAAGTAAACCGGTAGCAATTGGTACACGGGCATCCGGTTTGCGTATTCTTGGTAATGATGTGCTAAGTGGTATTGGTTTAAATGCCGAGCGTGACTTTCAACAAGTGATCCTTAACAAAGCAGCTGAAGGGCCACGTTTCGTATTGGAAAAGAAAGTCGAAGCTTTATGGGGTGCCGGAATCGGTTGGCCCGGATTTGTAAAAGTGGCTGATAGTGCAGTGGGTGCACACTTTATTCCGCCATCATCAGCTGAAATTAAATTGATCCTTGCTAAACACCCGCACCTGAAAAAAATGTCGATACCCGCTGGTACTTATAAAGGACAGCAAGCACAGATCGATTCGGTGGGATTGTGGTCGTTGATTTTAGTCCGTCCTGATATGGATGCAGATACCGTCTATCGACTTACCCGCGCAATACATCAAGGATCAACTATGTTGGTCAAACGACTAAAACAAGGTCGCTATACAACAATAGAAAATACTATTTATCAAGTACCTGCAACACGCTTACACGCCGGTGCTGTGCGTTACTTTCGTGAATTGGGCTTAATGAAGTGACAAAGGATTTTTGATAATAGGCGGCAGACACCATTTTATAGACTTGCTGAGAATATCTATAGCGTATTCACGATGTAGAGACTATGCTAAAAGTATAAAAATAATATAAGGGAATAAATTATGCCGGAATATCTCTCACCGGGTGTCTATATCGAAGAAAGTCCCGGTAATAACACAAGAGCTTTATTTGAAGATATTCCTTTGCCTGCAAATGAATTAACTAAGCTTGAAAATTTATTTAAATATATACAATCGGGCCATGCGCCATCAATAAATATTAGCGGCATTCGAGTATTGTTTAACGGGCCATCTGGAACGGGCAAAACATTGGCTTCGAACTGGCTCGCAAGTAAATTAGGCTTGCCACTTTACAAGATTGATCTTGCACAGGTTATTAATAAGTATATTGGTGAAACTGAGAAAAACCTGGATCGACTATTTGAACAGGCAGAAGCGTCGAATACTATCCTGTTTTTTGATGAGGCGGATGCACTATTTGGAAAGCGCACCGAGGTGAGCGATGCTCAGGATCGACATGCTAATCTTGACGTTAATGAGCTGTTAAAAAAAATCGAGACGTTTAAGGGCGTGGTTATCCTGGCAAGTAATACAAAAGACTCTGTAGACAAGGCTTTTTTCCAAACTCTGTATACCATTATTCACTTTGAGCCACACCGCTCACCCAATTTGTTTGTGCGCTTATGGCGATGGGTTAAGCAAATATTCAAGGTGTCGGAGTGATAATAGGGAGCAGACACGATTTGATTTTTTTCTGTATTAACATTGATGTATATCATGTTTTCATTACGTAATATAAAGTAATCTTTATACAAGATAATAATTTTCAAGGAGGAGAAAAATGGCTGCACCATTATTTCCAGCAAATGCACATCGTCATGATCCTTATAGGAACTTTAAATTTCAGATTTTAATTGATGGTCAGCCTGTTGCGGGGTTAACCAAAGTTTCTGCACTTCATAAAAAAACAGAAGTGATTGAGTATCGAACGGGTGGTGATCCTACACATTCGCGTAAAGTTCCTGGTCGTACTGAATATATGCCAATTACATTAGAACAAGGTGTCACACATGATCCCGTATTTGAGCAATGGGCAAATCTTGTAAATAATATAGACGGTGATTCAGCAATGTCACTGGTGAATTTCCGTAAAGATATTATTCTTAATATGCTTAACCTGCAGGGTACAGTCGCTATCTCATATCGTATTAGACGGGCCTGGGTATCTGAGTATGTGGCATTACCTGATCTGGAGTCTAATGAAGAAGCTGTTGTAGCGATACAAAAAATAGTTATTCAACACGAAGGTTGGGATAGAGATGAAGCGGTTGCCGAACCTAATGAGAGTTAATTATTTAGGTTAACTGCAATGCTTAATAACCCGTCAACAGCAAAAATATTAAGAGGTGCTTTTGTCGCTTTTTATTCGAAAAATTCTCAGCCAAGGACTATTGTTTTTCAGATTAACCCGGAGTCTATAAAACGTATACTTCGGCCCTCACAGCCAACGAAAAAATTTTCAAAATTAAGACCGGTACGTGAACATATTTCCTTTGTGTTATCAGTAGATGAAAATTTGGGTGATGATTATTTTGTGAAAAATGAGGGAAGTATTTCTTATGGTGTTTTGCCTTTTTTATCTGCTATTGAGTTATTGGTTTATCCTGCTGTTGCTAGTAGCGAAGAAGCATCAACTTTACCTGGAAACCCGGGGTTTATTAAAAGGGTATTTAGTAAAATAACTTCTACAATTAGTACTTCTAGAAATAATCGCAGTAGCCCATTACCTTTCGTTAGTTTTTTATTTGGTGAGAAACGTGCCATTCCTGTAAAGATACTATCTATTCAAATCATCGAACAGGCATTCGATAACAGGTTACAACCAATTCGGGCATCGATTAAAATTGAAATGGATGTATTGACTGAGCAAGAAAGTAATCGCCATCCTACGATAAAAGAAATGTATAAGAATTATCAGAGTCTTAAGGTTATATTGGCAAATAGTAATAACCAACCAGAACTTAGATAATAATGAATGGGCTGGTAAATATAATAAGGATAATAGGGGCCAGAGTAAAAACTCAACTATTAATCAGTTCGTTTATAAACGGAGGCATGGGCTATGCAGGAGCAATCACAGAGAAAAAACAACGAGAACACTATAATCCAGAATCCATTCGAAAAGCTATTAACCACGTTGATCACGTCTTTAGCTTATAAACTTTTATCAGGTGTTGCCGTTGTAAAGTTGGGTGATGAAATCAATATCGATGGTATAGGCTCAACACACGGTGGTACTTACTACGTGGATGAAGTAACGCATGTATTTACCAAATCAGGTTATCGACAAAGGTTTAAGTTAACCAGAAATTCAACGAACGCTGAACAAGAAGGTGATTTGGAGTAAATAAAATAAATGGGGTCAGAGTCCAATTGCTTCTAATATAGTTTACAGTGGTTAATTGAGTCGCAAATTGAATAAAACGACCAGTGTTTTTATTGATATAATGGCTTAAGTGGAGCACAATCATGTAAGCACACTAAATAAAGGGAATTAGTTATGTTGAAAATGGATAAAAGTGGTTGGATAGATAGTAAAAAGATAACAAAAGAGCAAAGAATTGCTATTGAACACAGTCCAATTGCTTCTATCAACGCTATCGTTCTGCATCGTACCGGCTCTCAAACTGCTTCTTCTGTTCTCAATGCATGGAAATCGAAAAAAGAAGGTACACATTTCCTTATTTCAGAAGGCGGAGAGATTTATCAAACTGCTAGCTTAAAGAAACAGTGTTGGCATGTCGGTAAATTGTATTCAAAGTGCCGTACAACCTCATCGTGCTCAGCTGAAGATGCTAAAAATCTTGAAAAAATATTACATAAAAAGAATATTAGCTGGGGCAAAAAATTTAGGTTAGTAACGAAGAGTGAATTAACAAAATCTTACCCTGAACGTTTTCCTCACAATCATGATTCACTCGGTATTGAAATTGTCGGTGTATTATCAAAAGACAAAGAAATATATGAAATTCCAAATAAAAAACAACTAGAATCTTTATCCTGGCTGTTAGATGAATTAGTTGCGACGTACTCACTTTCTGTTAAAGATATTTATGCGCATGGAAAAATTGCACACAAAGACAAGAATAAGTCAGAAGGTTCGGCTTCACTAAAAGCATATACCTTAAAAAAGGCCGGTTAGATATGTTTAGAGTATTTTTATTGATTCAATTCTGTTTTCTTATTGCTGCATGTGATTCTGTAAATGTTGTGAATAAAAACGATCAAAAATTAGTTTTTACAGCTATTAAAAGTGACTACAAGGTAACAGATAGGAACAATTATGGATGTGAAAAAATAGATGAAACAATAGTTAAACATACCTTACAAAAAGGTGTTGAGGTTACTGATAGGGATATTCATGATTATTTTTCAACGAGTGGATGTACTGTTGAAGGTTCTTTAATAATAAATGATACAAAAAAATCTTTCAGTTTTGATTATGGTGGTTATATATATATTGGTGATGAATTGATAATTGGATGTGCTAAAAAGTGCTGTGAAAATAATTTTAAATATTGTACGTGGGAATCAAACGGTTTGAAATGATCCATAAAATGGATTTAAAGGGGTCGGAGTAATTTAACTTTAATTACTCCGCCCCCTTTTTGCCCTATATATTATCGCTTTAATGTTGCGATTATTAACTCTCGAGGCCAGTAATGATGCAGGCAGAAGAAACCACGATTCAG
Organism: uncultured Ectothiorhodospiraceae bacterium; assembly: GCA_947258695.1. GTDB lineage: Bacteria > Pseudomonadota > Gammaproteobacteria > UBA6429 > Thiohalophilaceae > JAGLTQ01. The sequence continues at coordinate 12,280 of CAMYJG010000028.1, forward strand.
CCACATTGGTTAACGCGGAAAGGAATAAGCCCTTTACAGTTTGGTCTGTCTTTCCTTATATTAGTGGCCATTCCACTTACCCTATGGTCGTCACTTTATGCTGAGACTGGCACAGAAAAAGATGTCTTATATATAAGCTATCTACAAAATGTTAGCTGGTCACTATCGCTACTGGTTATCTTTCCACTATTTTTAGGCTTGTCGTTACATTTTTACAACAGCTACTCTAGCGTTTTGCAATACTTATATAACACGACTGCAATCGAACCCGATAAGGCAATCTTTCATAACCTGTGCAAGAAAATTGATAGATTAGTTAATCACAAAATGATTCCGTTCGTAGCCATTATAGTTGCAACAACATTTACTGCTCACCTTTATTATAGTTATCTTTTAAATTGTGAAGTAACTTCATGGATGACTCAAGGAGACTATTTAAAAGGCTCTTATGAATGTTCAGGTAAATCTATAAAAGAATCCCCAAAAGGATTTACAAATATAGGTGTAGCTGCTTTTGTAATACAAGTTATGTTGACCACATGGGTGTTAATATTTGCAGCTCGAAGTCTGCTATTCATTCGCGGGCTATTTGATCTTTTTAATAGTAAAGAAACAAATGTTCGTCTCGATCCATTTCATCCTGACGGCGTGAGTGGATTGGCAAAACTGAGCAGATTAGCAACACAGCTAGCAATGATGCTGTTCTTGCTTGGCATATATGTGTCCTTGAAAGTAATAGACCGGATCTATTTCCAGCAAATCTCAATATTCGATGGTATAGGTAATAGTGTCGCTATCGTTTCTTATGTCGTGACTGCACCTGCGGTGTTTTTTCTAATTTTGGGCTCAGCTTATAACAAGATGTACGAAGCAAAAGAAAGTGTCATCTCTATATTGTGTGACAAAATCAAAGATGTAATGAACCAAATTAAATCGGAATCTGACATTGGCGAGAATAAGAAAAACCTTGAGCATTTGAAGAGTTTGCAAGAACAGAAAATGGCTCTAAATAAATCTGTAATGGTGTGGCCATTTGATGTCAAGTCCATTCAAGGTTTCTTCAGCGCCGTGATTACTCCACTCATCGCCCCACTTATAACGGGGGTAGTGGAACTCGTCAATTTTATAAAACAACTATAACGTAACAACAGAACAGAATTAATGGTGTCAGAGACCTGTTGTTTCTAATATAAGCAGGTTTGAATATTAGAGTTTATACCTCTGCCCCTGTTTTGCGTATCTGCCCCACTGATTATTTATTCATAACGTTAATATTCATTCCGTATTTTTTTCATCCTTGTTTAGAATCAGTTATTATTGATGACATAGCAAAAAGGACGACACATATATGGAAACACATCAATTACTCATTAATCTCATTCTTTACGGTTTGTTACCGCTTTGGGGTATCAGTGGCCTGGCCGACTGGTTTTTTCATCGCGCTTCTGACATTGAGCATACTTCTGGTTTAAAAGAGACAATGATTCATTCTTTGATGGGAATCGAGATGGCTATACCTATTGTTCTGTGCCTGTTATTTTATGTAAATGTTGGTATCTTATTGATATGCATTGCTGCCTGGATCGCACATGAGCTTGTTGCCCACTGGGATGTTACTTATACCTCGCCGCTTCGCAATATCACTATCTGGGAAGTGCATGCACATAATTACCTGGCGACCTTGCCGCTTTATCTTTTGATGTTAATCATGGTTATTAACTGGGATGTTACCATCAAGTTATTTACATTGGACTGGGCTGGGCAGTTCGAGTTTCGACGAGTTGAAACGCCTCATGGTAGCCCAACCTATCTTTCGGGTTACCTGACCTTTATGGCAGTTGTTTGTGTCTTTCCTTATTTTGAAGAAAACCTTCGTTGCATACGTGTGTATTTGAAACAACGAGCAGATTTGAAATGAGTGTGTACGTGACGAATACCGGTGCGTTTTTACCTGGGCCACCTGTCTCTAATGAAGAGATGGAAGAATTGCTGGGTTACATTGATGGCAAAAAAAGCCGCTTGAAGCAGCGTATATTGAAAGCAAATGGTATTAAGACGCGTCATTACGCGATAGATAAAGATCACAACACGACACATTCAAACGCTGATATGGGTGTCGAAGCGGCACGTCAGTGCATGCAACAGGCATCACTGCCTATGAACAAGATCGGTATGTTAAGTTGTGCTACCACTCAGGGTGACATGGTCATCCCAGGTTTTGGCAGCATGGTGCAGGCGGGCTTAGGTATACCTGATGTAGAGTTGCATACTTCACATGGCATTTGTTCCAGCAGTGCGATGGCGATCAAGTCTGCGGTAAATAATTTGCTTGTGGGTGACCAGAGTAGTGCGTTGGTGGTGACGAGTGAATTGTCATCACGTTTGTTCAAACATACGCGCTATGAGGCCGCCGGTGGTTACGACACCATTGACTTTAATGCTGAGTTTTTGCGTTGGATGCTGAGTGATGGTGCGGGGGCAATGTTATTAGAGACACAACCGCGGGGTCGATGTTTGAAGGTTGATTGGGTTCGCAGTTTCTCACATGCTGACGCCTACCCGGTTTGTATGGGTATAGGAAAGCCTTCAGATAAAAATGATTCACGAACCTGGCAAGATTATTCAACCTATGCTGAGGCTGAAGCTGCAGGTGCACTTTTGATAAAGCAGGATGTGCGCTTGCTGGAAAATATCGTTAAGCTTGGTGTTGATGGTGCACTGAGGTTAATCGAGGAAGGCGTACTGGACATCAGCAAGATTGATCATTTGTTGTGTCATTATTCCTCGCATCATTTTCGTGACAAAATTTACGAGATGCTGGAAATGGCAGGCGCAGGTATACCTGAAGAGAAGTGGTACACCAACCTTTATACTCGGGGGAATACAGGCTGTGCTTCAATTATGATTATGCTTAACGAATTTTTACAGGAGCAACGGGTACAACCGGGAGATACTCTGCTTTTAATGATCCCGGAGAGTGGCCGTTTTAACAATGCCTATATGCATTTGACAATGGTAGAGCAATAAATGGTGGAGCAATAACATGAGTGAGGCGTTACAGATAGAACGACCTGATGTTTTAACTGAGCTGGGTCAGGAGACCTTGCGTCGGTTAATGAGGAGCTGGTTTGATTTTGAACGTCGCTTGTCACGCGTGAACATCATCAACCGACTTGATGTTGGTAGTTTTACCATCGAGGATTACCGTAGCCTTTTATTAAACTTACGCCCCCAGGTTATTGAGGGCGGACGCTGGATTAGTCGTTGTGCCTCGAGCTTTGATCGTGAGCATGCAGATGTTCGTTCGGTAGTCATCGGTCATGCGAAAGATGAACATCGAGATTACGAAGTGCTGGAGCAGGACTATGTTGCGGCGGGTGGTAAAATTGACGTTATACAACAGCAACCGCGTAACCCTGGTACGGAAGCCTTGCATGCTTTTTTAATGTATCGAGCCAGCCAGCCGAATCCTGCAGATTTGCTGGGTGCGATGTGGATTATTGAGGGCCTGGGTGAAAAGATGGCAAATGACTGGGCCGATCGAATCGATGAACTCACTAATGGTAACGGTAGCTATACAAAATTCATGCGGTACCACGGAGATAATGATGATTCGCACATGGATAAGCTTTATGGGCTGATAGATCGGGTCTGTAACGATGTGCAGGCTGCGGATGATATTGTTCGTACTGCCGACGTGGTTGGTCGCCTGTACACAATGCAGCTTGAGGAGATTGATTATGTCGATGAGTAATTCACATTTAAGTGCATACCAACAGGCAGTTGCGGTAGACAATTCCATACCGATTGATCAGCAGGCAGTGGATTTATGGTTGAAAGATCTTAACCGGCGTACGCGCTGGTTTATCCGCCCAGTTGTACAAGCTGTTCTGGTCGTCTTTTTACACATTACCTGGGTATTAAAACGTTTGCCATTGCCACAGTTCCGCGCTCATAAAACTTTGCAGCGATTGATTTGCTGGTTTTGTAAATGGTTTGTTAGTCCAGAGACCAATCAATTAATCATTCGCCATTATGCAACTGAATCAAACCTGCTGAACTTTCTCTATGAAAATACAGGTCCGCATGATTTCGAACCGGTTAAGCTGTACCCAAAGAATATTGGCGAGATGATGACATATAGCTTTGTCGATCATGACCAGGAGTTGTTTCGTGTAATGCGAGATCTTGGTAAGTGGGATCGTTCGAAGTGGCCTGTAAAGTCAGAAGAATTAAGATGGTCATTATGGCGTGACATCGAGATAGCTGAGAGTGTAAAGACAAAACGTTGGACCCAGGTGCTAGATTTTGAAACCGCGCACGCGTTGTTTATGTGCATTTTTTGCTTGTTATTAACAGCAGAGGAATATCGTGATGCCATAAATGGTTTTAATCTTGATCAATCCATTGCTATCCGGATTGGTGAAATGATTAACGATCCTACCGCACAAGAGCTGGCATACAATAAATACCCGTTGTATTTAGTCGGGCCCTGGAATCTCGGACAACGTTTTTTGATGCATGGTTTCTTTACTGAATATTTGCACGCGAAGTTGCTTGATGTTCGTGGAACTTAATCTAAATAAGACGAAACAATAAATAAGAAACAGGTTTAAATATTTTGTTAAACATTATTAGCAATATTATTTTATCATTTATTATTTTTACATATGGTTCACCTGTACTTGCAGCTGAAAATCCATTTTCACTTATTGATCAACAGATTCAACAGAAGAAGAATCAATCAGGCATTTTAGTTCTTGATAAAGGAGAGGATGCCTTAATAGCACGTGCATGGTTAGCTGATCATGCAGTGAAATCTATCGAAGTTCAGTACTTTATCTGGAGTACCGATAACATTGGAATTTTGGCATCGGAGGCTCTGTTGAGTGCTGCAGAGCGTGGTGTGAAGGTCAGGGTGATTGTTGATGATCTGTTAATTGATGCGCCCGATGAAAGTTTAATCGCGCTTGCTATGCATCCTAATATAGAAATTAAAATTTATAATCCCAAGCATTCTGTCGGTGTCTCTTTATTTCAACGTATTAAACATATCTTTACCAACTTTCGTAGCGTGAATCAGCGTATGCATGATAAGACTTTCATCGTTGATGGCAAAGTTGCCATCACAGGTGGACGTAATATGGCAGATGAATACTTTGACTATAATCATAACTATAACTTTCGTGACAGGGATGCCCTGGTTATCGGCAAAGTGGTTAACGATATGAATCTGAGTTTTAACCGGTTCTGGGCAAGTAAGCTGACAGAAACTGTTGAACAACGCTTCAAAGGAACAGAACTACTTGAAAAAAACATCAATGATAAGAAGGTGAAACAAGTTTATAAAGAACTTCATGCTTACGCCCAGTCACCAAAGAATTTTGAAGTGGAGGTTCGGTATGCGATCAATCATGTATCCAGCCGGTTTCCTGAACTACTTAAATCTGTTACATGGACTGATGCACAGTTTATCAGCGATGTGCCCGGTAAAAATTCAGAAACGACATCATTAGGTGGAGGTGGTCTTTCTACCAGTGCATTAGCCGCTCACATTAACCGTGCAAAAAAAACCATAGTGATCCAGTCGCCCTACCTGGTGTTATCGGATGAGGCGAAGCAGTTATTTATTGACGCACGCAAACGTGGCGTTAAGATTATTATAAGTACCAACTCGTTGGCTTCAACGGATAACTTGCAAGCCTTTAGTGGTTACAGGAGTCAACGCGATGACATAATGGATATGGGGATAGAGATTTATGAATATCAACCTTATCCTGCGATTCAGAAAAAATTACTCGAACGATATCCTTCAATTAAGAATAACCATCCTGTCTTTGCTATCCACGCCAAAACCATGATCATTGATTCGAAAACAGTTTATATTGGCACGTACAACCTCGATCCTCGATCGCAAAACCTCAATACGGAAGTCGGTATCATTGCAACCGATGAAAAACTGGCCGTATCGGTTGAGAAGATGATCCGGGATGATATTGGGAAAGGAAATAGCTGGCATGCTAAATCAAAACCGGACCAACATGCATCATTCGGTAAAAGAATTAAAGTCTTCTTCTGGCAGTTATTTCCACTCAAGCCAATTTTATAATATAAAACACAAAAAAGAATAAGAACAATAGGGGATAGATCACGATTACTTAGTAAGCAGTATAGACCATTATAATTCGTGCAAATTATTGTGATTAAAAGTATTGGTACTAGGTAGGTTTATCCCGTGCCCTTTATGCTAGACTCTGTTAATAGAATAAGCATATCCCAGTGGTATTCAAAATCACCTGGTTTGAGGTTACTAATGACAGATGAAAAAAGTCGTATTGCATGGGAATACCATATCGATACCCGTTTTATGGATACAATGGATCCTGTTTCGGCTTTAAACCAGCGCAACCGGGTTAAACTGTTCAAAACAGTAAAACGGGTGAAGGTTAAACAAGGGACAACTTTATCTGCAGAAGATGAACGGAATTGGTTAACCTTTGTTATTAAAGGGGGTGTTAAACAAACAGGAGTGGATGACGCACCCGCACCTGAGTCAGGTGATGTACAACACGCCTTGTTTTATCCTGAATTCAAGGGTAAAGCAAAAGTTACGGAAGATGCACTGCTACTTCGTTTTGACAGAAATCTCTACCGTTCATTGTCAAGGCATGAAGATGAGCAGCAGCTTGCAGTTAAAGATGTAGAGATGTCTGATCTAGAAGCTGCAGTATTCTCCAGTTTAATGATCGAAGGTGCGCAAGGTGGACTGGAAATTCCCAGTATTCCCGATATTGCAATGCGAGTGAGCAAAGCAACGAGTGAAGATGTTGCGGATATTAATAAAATTTCTAAAATCATCCTAAATGATCCAGTGCTTTGTGCCAAGGTTATTCAGTATGCTAACAGTGGTGAATTTGCCGGTATGCCTGCTGTTAATACTATTTCTACTGCTCTGATGCGCCTGGGTTTGAAAACGGTTAAAAATATTGCATTATCCTATGCTGTTTCCGATGTCTTTAAACAACCTTCTAAGTTATTAGCAAAAACAGTCGGTACGCTGTTTCAGCATAGTATGTTTATTGCAGTTTTGAGTTATATATTTACCAAACGGTATACCAAGCTCGATCCAGAATATGCATTACTGATTGGTCTTGTTCATGAAATTGGAGTCATCCCTATATTGAGTTTTATGGTTTCACATGAAGAGACTGAAATTGATGATAGTACTCTTAATAGTATCAGTGATAATATAATAAGAATGATCAGTTCTTTTGTCCTGAATAAATGGGGCTTTGATGAGGTTATGGTAAGAATAATCGATGAAGGAGTTGAGTATACTCGGTTTGGAAAGGACCAGGCGGATTATTCAGATCTTTTAAATGCAGCTCATTGGTGTTATGAAAAGTATGTTAATAAGAGCGAAGAAGACACAAAGCAGTTACCGAACATTGAAGAAGTACCCGCATTTCGCAAGCTAGGCATTGAATATTTAAGTACTGAAGAATTTGAAAGTATTGTTAACGAAGCAAATAAAACAGCTACATCATTAAACAAGTTGCTTGCATAGTAAAGGTGGTAAGAGACCTTTAAATAGATTAAAGCAGTCGAAGCGTTTACCAGAATATTTTAAGTGTTATATCCGAATAAGTTTGTTATCACATCATTTCATAAACCAACCCCAAATCAGTGGTAACAAAATCGTTGTGGCTAGTCCGTTTAAACCCATAGCTAAACCTGAAAACGCGGCAGCAACATCTCCCATATAAATTGCACGGCCTGTGCCAATACCATGTGATGCAGTACCCATGGCAAGACCTTTTGCCATAGGATTGGTAATGTTTAATTTATCCAATAACCATGGGCCAAGTGAAGCACCAAGTATGCCGGTAAGAATCACGACAACAGCTGTTAATGAAGGTAGCCCACCCAGGGTTTCTGATATACCCATTGCAACAGGGGTCGTTACTGATTTAGGTGCAATGGAGATTAAGGCTTGTTCGCTTACTCCACCTAATTTCGCAATGAAAATGGCAGAAAGTGCTGCGGTTAAGGAACCAATTAATAAGGACACGGCGAGGGCAACGGGGTGGCGTTTTAAACTTTCACATTGTCTGTATAAAGGTATCGCAAGAGCTACCGTTGCCGGACCTAACATAAAGTGAACAAACTGCGCGCCTTCAAAATAGACTTCATAGGGTGTATCTGTAATAACCAATATGGCAACTAACGATAGAACAGATACCAATACCGGATTCATCCAGGAGCGTCGCCCCGCTTTACGGTATAACCAACGGGCGATGACAAAAAAACATACCGTTAAAGTCAGGTGTAAAAGGGGCGAAGCACTTAAATAAACCCATAAACTGGCAACCCGCGTATCCATTACTTTTCCTCCTTCGCCAGGTGCTGCATCAATAGCCCGGTGATAGCAAGAGTGAGTAAGGTACTAACAATGAGAGAAGCACTTAACGGTAACCAATGTTCACCCAATAAGGTTAAGTGAGTCAGTACACCTACACCTGCAGGTACAAACAATAAGGAGAGTTGTTCAAGCAGGCCGTTAGCGGTGATTGATAATTCGTCAGGGATATTGCCGCGTATCATCAGGCCGATAAAGAGAATGATCATACCGACTACAGGACCGGGTACGGGTAGTTCTAAATAAAGAACAAATAACTCGCCAAGTAACTGGCAGAGTAATAACACAGCTAATGATTCTAGCATAAGGCATTTCCCTTTTTATTGTGATTTAGTGTAGTTTAGTTTTATTACCATAAATATTACAGCGAGGATATAAAAATTAATTAGAAACAGGATAAAGTGGAATATAAATTCACAGACTATCGGTTTTGATTAAATGGGTCAGAGTGAGTATAAAATTTACAGGAGATAAATCACCCCTGATAGTCTAATTGTTGTTTTTCTTCACCGCTGCCAGGTGTTACATTACTCAAATGAGCCATCATGAAGAAGTCACTCGTTATTTAGAAAAACAACCTGGATATAAGCTGGGCTATAAAGTCATTGCAGGTGACAGAAATCGACCCGCGATTGTTCTGGTGCATGGCCTTGCCAGTAATCACACTCGATGGACTGAATTTGTAGCCCATACCACACTTGCTGATCGCTTTAACTGCCTGCGAGTTGATTTAATGGGGCACGGTCTTTCCTTACAGCCTCGACGTGTGAGACGTCAGGATTGGTGTGAAGATATTGCGGCTATTTTGAAACAGGAAGGATTTAGCAAGGCCATTATCATAGGGCACAGTCTTGGCGCACAAGTCGCGATTGAGTTTGCACGTTATTATCCGTCTCTTTGTCACGGTATTGTTTTGATCGATCCAACCTTTCCTCAGTTATTGCACGGTGTTTTGGCCTGGATTAAAAAACTGAAATGGTTGTTATGGGGTGTTATGTGGTTCGCTTTTGTTCTGAATAAACTGGGAATACGACGGCAGCATTATGAGTTAAGAGATTTACATGAACTGGATCAACAAACTCGAATTAAGATAGCAGATAATCAATCTCTAGCCAGACTATATATGGATCCCATTGCTGACTTGCAATACATTCCGCTTGCCAATTATTTGCAGGATACGTTTGAGTTGGTCCGACCACTACCGACATTTGAGGATATCTCCGCTAAGGTATTAGCCATTATCTCTTCGGGTGCACAAATCAGTGATCGAAAAGGAACCTCACAACAAATCCATCGCTTCCCCAACGGCGAGATTCAATCGATTGAATCTGATCATTGGCCATTAACTGAAAATCCTGAACAAACCAGGAAGATAATTGAACATTGGTGTGCCCAGTTTGTTAATTAAAATAAGTGGGATCAGAGCATTTTATAATATGCTAAGGTTTTATTATGATTGTTATTCTTGAGCTTATTTTTTTTATTTTTGTTGTGACTATCCTGGTGATGTTTGCGAAACGGTTTTTATTTAAAAGCTGGTTTGATGACAACATTGTTAAAAACTCATCGACTACTCAGCAGCAGTGGGATGACGCCTATCGTGATTTACCCTTGTTAAAAGGTTTGAGTTTAAAGGAAAAGAAAAACCTGCAAGAACTTAGTATTTTATTTATGCATCAAAAAAATTTTGAAGCTGCGCAAGGCTTTGAAATTACACCTCATATGCGCCTGGTAATATCGCTTCAAGCTTGTTTGCCTATTCTAAAGCTGGGCTTGGACAGTTATAAGGATTTTTCCACGATTATTGTTTATCCTACCGGTTTTAAAACCAACAGAAAAGAGACGGATGAAAACGGAATCGTTGATCATGATAGAGCTCATAAACTTGGTGAGTCATGGTTACGTGGGCCTGTTATTCTTTCCTGGGATGATACCCTGGCGGGGGGAATCATTGATGGCAGTAATTTAGTTATTCACGAGTTTGCGCATAAACTGGATATGCAAAATGGCGTTGCCAATGGATTCCCACCTTTGCATAAGGGGGTTAAGCGAAGTGACTGGGTAAAAGGATTTACTAAAGCCTTTGATTACTTTGAACGTAAATGTAATGGCGATGAATTACATGGCATCAATTGTTATGCTGCCACTGATCCTGCTGAGTTTTTTTCTGTTTTCAGTGAAATGTTTTTTGAGAAACCCGGTGTAATCAGAAAACACTTTCCCGAAGTTTATGATCTTTTAGAAGAGTATTATCAACAAAGCCCGATTCGACGCTTAAGTTAGTTTAAATATAAATGGGGGCAGAACACAATTTAGACTAATATTAGAGAAAATGATGTTCTGAACCTGGTTTACCACACAAACTATTTGATTATGGGCGTTAATATGACAAAACTGAATCCCGCTAAACTTTGGATTAGTTCTCTCTTTCGCACAGCATTTTTCGCTGTTGCTTTACTCTGGCCAGCGGGTACGGTGTTATGGTGGGAAGCCTGGGTGGTGATTGCACTTTGGACTATTTATGGAAATGTCATGACGGCTTTCTTATTGCGCCACGATCCCGCCTTGCTTAAAGAGCGTTTAAAATTCATACCTGTTCATAAAGAACAAAAAAGCTGGGATAAAATTATTATGCTGATGTTCTTTGTTGCCGGGATTTCGCTCTACCTGGTGCCCGGTTTTGACGTGGTACGTTTTTCCTGGAGTGAACCCTTGCCCTTGTGGATGAGAGTCACTGCTATGTTGATTCATATTCCTTGTTTCGTTTTGTTGGGATGGGTGATGCGCGAGAACACCTATCTGTCACAAGTGGTGAAAATTGATGAAGCACGAGGTCACCAGGTAATTACAACCGGGCCTTACGCATTTGTTCGTCACCCCATGTATACCATTGTTATTGTTTTACTCTTTGCCATGCCCATTGCATTGGGTTCAAGGTTTGCATTACTCCTTGCTACATTTTTAACTGTGCTATTGCTAATACGTACTTACTTCGAAGATCGTACCTTGCATAAAGAGTTAGACGGTTATGTTGATTATGCTAAGAAAACACCTTACAGACTTATACCTGGTATCTGGTGAATGCACCAGCTAGTTAAAGGGGCAGAGCTCAATATTTGCTAAAATAAATCGATAAATAATTCTTTATATCCCCATTGTCTCTATGTTGATTATTGGTGTAGTACTCAGGATAATCGTCAATCTATTCAAACGTTTTTAACCTATAATTAATTAGATGAAAAATACCCTGCCACAGAAAACAGAACCAACTGTTTCGACACTAGACGATCTCGCGAAATGTGCAGATTACTCGTTTATGGACACGCTTAAATGCAATCCTGAGGCGAAAGAAGACGGTATTGACCACAAACCACGCCAGGTTTTCACGGGGCATTATGTCACCGTTAAGCCCACGCCAATCAAGAACCCCGAGTACGTTGCACACAGTAAAACCTTTTTCCACGAACTTGGCTTTGCAGACAACATGGCAGAGTCAGCCGATTTTATGGCTATGTTTAGTGGCGATCTCTCGCAGGTTCCGGAGCCTATACGCAAGGTAGGGTGGGCCACGGGTTATGCACTTTCTATTTTTGGCACCGAATATTACCAACAGTGCCCGTTCCAAACCGGTAACGGCTATGGTGATGGTCGCGCCATTTCTGTGCTTGAGACTGTTATTAATGAGCAACGCTGGGAAATGCAGCTCAAAGGTGGCGGTCAAACACCTTACTGCCGAGGCGCGGATGGTCGCGCCGTTTTGCGTTCGAGTGTGCGGGAATTTCTGGCACAGGAACACATGCATGCGTTGGGTGTGCCAACCTCACGTTCTTTAAGTTTATATGTTTCGAAAACCGAGACGGTGCAGCGACCCTGGTATTCGGAGGGTTCGCGATCGTGGGACCCCGACAGGCTGGTATCGGAGCCGGTGGCGATCTCGACGCGTGTTGCACCGTCGTTCCTTCGAGTTGGCCAAATCGAGCTGTTCGGTCGCCGTGCCCGTAAGCAGGAACATCCTAATGCGATGGAGGAGCTTGAGAAGATTGTGTTACATGTGATCGATCGTGAATATGCCGATGACATTGACAAGTCACTCAGTTTGGCAGAGAAAGTGGTATTGCTGGCAGGCGCATTTCGTAGCCGCCTTAGCTCGCTGGTGGCGAACTGGATCCGTGTTGGTTATTGCCAGGGTAATTTCAATAGCGATAACTGTGCGGTAGGCGGTTTCACATTGGATTACGGTCCCTTCGGCTTTATTGAAGTTTTTGAACCCTACTACCAGCCATGGACGGGTGGGGGAGAACACTTCGCGTTTTTGAATCAACCCGTGGCAGCGGAACGTAACTTCGAAATGTTTTGTAGTGCGTTGCAACCGTTACTGGAGTCAGACCAGGATGCGTTGCAACAGCTTAACGAGATTCAAAATGGCTTTGCCAAAGTAATGCAGGAGCAAATGGAAAAGATGTTTGCGGCTAAACTTGGGCTGACCACGTTAGACGAGGCGTTGTTCAATGAGCTTGCCAACCTCTTTATGAAAACCTCGGTTGATTACACCATATTCTTCCGCGAACTCTCATCGATACCGGATGATATTGGGCCACTTAAAAAAAGCTTTTACAATGATTTGAATGAAAGGATAGAAAAGAGTTGGGCTGAGTGGTTGGCAAAATGGAAATCGCTTGTGACGAGTACGAGTGAGGAAATGAAACGCGTTAACCCAAAATACAGTTTACGCGAGTGGCTGCTTGCACCGGCTTATCAACAAGCAGTCACCGGTAATTATGCTTTAGTTCGAGAGCTGCAAGAAGTGATGACGCAACCCTACGCCGAGCAGTCGAAAGATGTGGAAGAAAAATACTATAGGTTGAAACCTGCTGAGTTCAGTGAGCTCGCCGGTGTGTCGCACATGAGCTGTTCTTCATAAGCGCCGAAGGGGATGTTTTCTCCAGTACCATAATAATAAAAAGCCAAATAACATCCCGCCCAGATGGGCAAAGTGGGCAATACCAGCCAAGGTACCAGTTACCCCGGCGTATAACTCGACGCAGGCATAGATCAATACAAACCACTTTGCCTTTATGATGATGGGTGGAAAAAGTAACATTAGTTTTTCATTTGGAAAGGTCAGGGCAAACGCAAGTAGCAGACCAAAGACACCACCCGAGGCACCGAGCGTCGGATAGATATCGCCACTGCTCATTGCCTGGCTTGAGACAAATAACTGCACCAGGGCGGCGCCGATGACGCAAACAAAGTAATACAACACAAATGCTTTGGAGCCCCAGGACTGCTCAATGCGTGAACCGAATATCCACAACGCAAAGAGATTGAATAATAAATGAAAGGGACCGCCATGTAGAAAGGCATAGCTAATCAGTTGCCACAGCTGGAAGCGAGGTGCGATGTTGTCAAACACTACCTGGCCAGTTAAACCTAATGGCCAGAGGGCGAAGTGTTCAATGGCAGAGATAGGCGCTGATAATAAAAGTATGAATGCAATGCTATTTAGCATCAGCAAGATCTGAACGATGGATAGGGAATAAATAAATCGCCTGAGCATATTGCATCATAAATAAATAATAGTGAACTGACCATGTTTTTAGAGTAAAAAACTATAAACGATATTAACTAATTACGCATGATTAAAGGGCTCAGTCCCTTTAATCGAAGGAGAATAGAATAATGATAAAAAAAATAACTATAGTCTACTTGTTTTTATTGGCGTTAATAGGTTGTGTTGCAACGAATCAGGCGAAGCATAAAGACTACGACTTACCATACAATGCATACCTTGACGGAAAAAATTCAAAAACAGCGGTTATTCTCTGTCATGGACGTGGACATCATCCAACATGGGATGTGGTTGATCCTTTGCGCCGTGGTATTCATAAAGCATTGGGTTATCACACCTTATCAATTCAGATGCCCACTACCGTTGGCTTCGAGAACTACCTCCCTCTTTTTAGTGATGCCTATAAACGTATTCAAAAAAGTATTGACTATTTAGTAAAAGAAAAAGGTATTACAAGAATATATTTAATGGGACATAGTATGGGTGCAAGAATGTCGAGTGCATTTCTTGTACAGGACAAAAAGAAACAGGTAACAGGTTATATTGGTGTGGGCGTTGTCGGAGGAGGAGATGGACCTCTTGATGCTAATTCTAATCTGATTTCTGTTGCAGACGATATTCCTATCATAGATATTGTTGCCAATGGCGATGAAAAAGATCGCTTTGATGCTGAATATAGAAAGCTATTGATTCAATCAAAAATATATAGTCAAGTTATACAACCTGGTGCTGGCCATCGTTTTTCGGGATATGAGGATGATATGGTTGCGAAGGTTGTAGACTGGCTGAAAGATTTCTAGTGTGGTTAAAAGAATTAGTACCAGAAAAGATACGGAAGAAAAATATGGAGATTGTGACTGGGACAATGTCCCAGAAGATCTTTACAAAAGAAGAAAAAATTTTCCTGTTTGATAAGAATCAACTATATTAATATTATGTGCGGCCGATTTACACAAAGTTTTTCTGCTCAAGTTTATGCCGGGCTGTTTGGCCTGGAATCGTCGTTAACGATTGCCCCGCGTTATAATGTTGCACCTAACTCGGATATCCTGGCTTGCCGGATTTCACTCGAAGGTAACAAGGAGCTGGTACCGTTACACTGGGGCTTAGTGCCTTCCTGGTCTAAGGGACTGGATAAACGTTTTAGTATGATTAATGCACGGGCTGAAACGGTAGCGACTAAACCTGCTTACCGGGCACCGTTTCGTCGTCACCGTTGTTTGATCCCGGTTGATGGTTTTTATGAGTGGCATGAAGAAAACGGCAAACAACCTTATTACATTAAACACCTGGATGACACGCCGTTAGTGTTAGCAGGCGTGTGGGATCACTGGGATGATGGGGAAGGGGATAAGATTGAGTCCTGTTCAATTATTACCTGTGATGCCAGTGCGTTTATGTTACCGATTCATGAGCGCATGCCGGTGATTCTCAAGGCGGATTCATTTGATGACTGGTTAGATTCAAAAGATACCGATTATTGTCAAAGCTTGCTGGTGCCTTACAGGGAAGAGGATATCGAGATGTACCCGGTTTCAGCCGCGGTAAATAATCCAAGGCATGATAGTGCAGAGTTGCTTAATCGTTTTTTTTAACAGTTAGGATTAATGGTAAATAATTATTTTTATTCATTTTCTTTTTTAATCAGTTTCATTTTCAAAAAAACCAGGCCAGTTTCTGCTGGTTTCTATAACTCTGCATATATTTTTACTGAGTGGTTGTAGATAATTAATTAAGGAGAGTATAATTTTTATACTCCCCCTAATTCATTCATCATGAACTTAGTGAGTAAGCAGGGTATAACCGCGTAAGAGTCGTGCAAATTCTTCTAATGCGTCGATGCCGCTTTTCTCTGCCTCAAGACACCAGTCTTGCAAACGTTGCACACGTTTTTTCTGATCATTCGATGAGCGTTTCCAGATTGTTTTTAACTGTTGTTTAAAGTTATAGACCATCTCGAGCTGAGGACTTTGTTGTAGTGCTTTATCCAGGCGAGCACGTCTTTCCTTGTTCAACACAATGTCTTCGCGTGTCATCAGTTTCTTGATACGTGAAAAGGGATTGTGTTGAGATAGGTTTATATTGTGTTGTTGTTTTAACACGGGTTTAATAACGTTGTTTCCATATAATTTCAGGATATGAAAACGATTACGGATAACTGCACGTACGGTTTCAATATCAATACTTTGTTTTTCAGCAAGAATCACGGCCCTGGGGGCGACTTTTTTAACTTTTGCCAGGCCAAGTATTTCCATTGTGCGAATATAAAACCAGCCGAGATCAAATTCCCACCATTTGTTGGAAAGTTTAGCCGAGGCAGGATAGGCATGATGATTGTTATGTAATTCTTCACCACCGATGAAGATTCCCCAGGGGAAAAGATTTCGTGAAGCATCACTGGATTCAAAATTTCGATATCCCCAGTAGTGGCCGATACCATTAATCACGCCGGCAGCCCAGAACGGAATCCAGACCATCTGAATTGCAAAGATGGTAATACCAATGGCACCAAATAACAGGATATTGAGTGGCAGTAATAAACTCAGCCCAAGATAGGGAAAACGACTATATAGATTACGTTCTATCCAGTCATCCGGAGTGCCCTGGCCATATTTTTCCATGACCTCTTCCTTTGCAGCTTCTTTGCGGTACAACTCACTGCCTTCAAGTAAGATTTTTTTCAGTCCCTGTATTTGCGGGCTATGCGGATCGTCCGTGGTTTCACATTTAGCATGGTGCTTGCGATGAATCGCAACCCATTGCCTGGTCACCATCCCGGTTGTTAGCCATAACCAGAAACGAAAGAAATGACTTATGACAGGGTGTAATGTCAGGGAGTTATGTGATTGGTTGCGATGCAGGAAGATTGTCACTGCTGCAATTGTAATTTGTGTTAATAAAAGGGTAATGCCTACGTAACCCCATACGGATAGATTTAATAATCCGTCCACTAATATGTTCATAATGATTTCCATCAAGCCAGGTGAATAGTAGTATGCAAATCATATAAGGTGAAAATGAGGTATCGAGAGGGAGGTATCAATTCGATCGGGATAACTTGAACAACTGTAATAATATGCATTTTTTTTACATGTAATATAAAAAGATGATTACATGTTTGATTACTATATAGGGTGATAACCATTGATTTACAAGTTAATAAACGTTACAACTTTGTAAACTATTGGTAAGCATATGATTTATATCATAATAAAATCATATTTTTTCGTTAAGAAAATAGGGGCAGAGTGGACCTCCCCTAGTTTAACGGACACTCCAAATCGGGGACAATAGCCCCAGGAGTGAACAATGACAAAAAGACAAACTTTTACAAAAGAATTTAAATTA
>CAMYJG010000029.1 GCA_947258695.1 uncultured Ectothiorhodospiraceae bacterium
ACAGTTCTACTTCCGTACTACAGACGTAACGGGTGCTTGTGACTTACCAGAAGGTACAGAAATGGTCATGCCAGGTGATAACGTGCAAATGACAGTGACCTTAATTGCGCCCATCGCGATGGAAGACGGTTTACGTTTTGCGATTCGTGAAGGTGGCCGTACTGTGGGCGCCGGTGTTGTTGCGAAGGTAATTGAATGATCACATTTGTGATTGTTTATTAGAAATTATTTTAAGAAAGTAAATTTAAAATAGAGATAAGTTTATGGCTAAGAATCAGAATATACGTATACGCCTAAAGGCATTTGATCATCGTTTAATTGATCAGTCAGCTTTAGAGATTGTTGATACGGCTAAACGTACAGGTGCTCAGGTTAAAGGTCCTATCCCTTTGCCTACGAAAAAAGAACGCTTCACGATTCTGATTTCGCCGCATGTAAATAAAGATGCTCGTGATCAATATGAGCTGCGTACGCATAAACGTTTGATGGATATTGTTAATCCAACAGATAAAACGGTTGATGCATTAATGAAATTGGATCTGGCTGCCGGTGTAGACGTGCAGATTCAGCTTCAATAAGTACTAAATACTGTAGGTCATTCCCCCTTGTTTAATCATGGGAGATGACCACATTGGTAGGGTTTACCTCTGTTGGATGTTAGTTAGCCGATAAGTAAGCCCTTTAACCTAGAAATAGGAAAGAGAAAATGACAATTGGTGTAGTTGGCCGCAAAGTAGGAATGACACGCGTCTTTACAGATGACGGTGCTTCATTGCCTGTTACAGTTATCGAAGTGGAACCAAACCGCATTACACAACTGAAATCACTCGAAACAGATGGTTATAAGTCTGTACAAGTGACAACGGGTTCGCGTAAAGCGTCTCGCGTAAACAAAGCGATGGCAGGACATTTTGCCAAAGCAGGTACTGAAGCGGGTCGTGGTCTTTGGGAATTCCGTTTAGCTGAAGACGAAGGTAATGATTTCGAACTGAAAGGCGAAATTAAGGTTGATATCTTCGAAGAAGGTCAAAAAATTGATGTTTCTGGTGTAAGCCAAGGTAAAGGCTTCCAGGGTGGTATTAAACGTCATAACTTCTCAATGCAAGATGCGACGCATGGTAACTCAATTTCACATAGAGCAAATGGTTCTATCGGGCAAAACCAAACGCCTGGTCGTGTATTTAAAGGCAAAAAAATGTCTGGACACATGGGTGCAGCTAACCGTACTTCAGAAAATCTTGAAGTGGTACGTGTTGATGTAGAACGTAACTTGTTATTAGTGAAAGGCGCTGTACCAGGTTCAAAAGGCGGTAACGTCGTTGTTAAACCTGCAGTGAAAGGCTAAGAGGAAAATCGCGATGGAATTAAAATTAACAACCGCGACAGGCAAAGCTTCAACTAAGACGATTGAAGTCTCTGATGCCAACTTTTCGCGTGAATTTAATGAAGCCCTGGTACACCAGGCGGTAACTGGCTACCTTGCTGGTGCTCGTTCAGGTACTCGTGCTCACAAAAACCGTTCAGCCGTGAGCGGTGGCGGTAAAAAACCTTGGAAACAAAAGGGGACAGGCCGCGCAAGGTCTGGTACAATCCGCTCCCCGATTTGGAGGTCAGGTGGCGTAACTTTCGCTGCTAAGCCAAAAGATTGGTCACAAAAGCTAAATCGCAAGATGTACCGCGCGGCAATCCGCTCAATCTTGTCAGAATTGGTAAGAACTGATCGTTTAATGGTGGTAGACAGCTTCAAAGTGGATGCGCCAAAAACGAAAGATGTTGTTGAAAGACTGAATAAATTAGGTACTGACAATGTAATGATTGTTACGGAAGATTTGAGCGATAACCTGCTCTTATCTACACGCAATCTGCACCAGGTTGGTATTTGTGATGCAAATAATGTCGATCCGGTTAGTTTAATCCGTTTCGAGAAAGTAATTATGACTGCAGATGCAGTTAAGAAAATAGAGGAGACGTTGGCATGAATCAAGAACGCTTGATGAATATCTTGTTAAGCCCGCACGTCTCTGAAAAAGCGACGAATGCTGCTGAGCAATCAAACCAGATCGTTTTCCGCGTTGCAGGTAATGCAACTAAGAAAGAAATCAAGGGTGCGGTTGAAATGCTATTCGAAGTTAATGTCGAGAATGTTCAGGTTGCCAATGTTAAAGGCAAAACCAAGCGCACTCAAAATGGTGTAGGCCGCCGTAATGACTGGAAAAAAGCCTACATTCGTTTGCAAGAGGGCCAGGACATTAACTTTATTGGCGCTGAATAGGCAAACGTAGTTTTAAGGAATTAATGTAATGGCTTTAGTAAAAACAAAACCGACATCACCAGCACGACGCCACCTTGTTAAGGTCGTAAGTACTGATTTACATAAAGGTGAAGCACATGCACCTTTATTAGAAAAGAAGTCTAAGTCTGGTGGCCGTAACAATACTGGTCGCATCACAACACGTCATCGTGGTGGTGGGCATAAGCAGCACTATCGTGTTATCGATTTTAAACGTAACAAAGATGGCATTCCTGCTAAAGTAGAACGTCTTGAATATGATCCTAACCGTAGTGCTTATATTGCATTAGTTTTATATGCAGATGGCGAACGTCGCTATATTATTGCACCTCAAGGATTAACTGCTGGTGATGAGCTGATGTCAGGTCAGGAAGCACCAATTAAAGCAGGTAACACATTACCTATTCGTAACATCCCTGTTGGTACAACCATTCACTGTATTGAAATGAAAGTGGGCAAAGGTGCTCAACTTGCACGTAGTGCAGGTGCTTCAGTTCAGCTTGTTGCACGTGAAGGTGGGCATGCAACATTACGTTTACGTTCAGGTGAAATGCGTAAAGTATTAATTGACTGTCGTGCAACGATAGGAACAGTTAGTAATCCAGAACATAGCTTACGTAAGCTAGGTAAAGCCGGTGCTACTAGATGGCGCGGCGTTCGTCCAACAGTTCGTGGTGTTGCCATGAATCCAGTTGATCACCCACATGGTGGTGGTGAAGGACGTACTTCTGGTGGTCGTCACCCAGTTTCACCTTGGGGAACACCGACCAAAGGTTATAAAACACGTAGTAACAAACGTACAGATAATATGATTGTACGTCGTCGTAACAAGAAATAACGATAGAAGAGAGTAGCCGCTGTGCCACGTTCAATTAGAAAAGGGCCTTTTGTTGATACTCACCTTGCTAAAAAGGTAGAGGCAGCTCAAGCAGCCAACGTAAAGAAACCAATTAAAACCTGGTCACGTCGTTCAATGATTTTGCCAGACATGATTGGTTTGACTATTGCTGTATACAATGGTCGTACCCATGTTCCAGTTATGATCAATGAAAACATGATTGGCCATAAGCTAGGTGAATTTTCACCAACACGTACCTATAAAGGTCACGTAGCTGATAAAAAGGTCAGATAAGAGGATTTGATGATGGAAGTTGCAGCTAAATTAAGTCATGCACGCATCTCTGCGCAAAAAGTGCGCCTGGTTGCGGATCAAATTCGTGGTTTACCAGTTGAACGTGCGCTGGAAACTTTAACCTTCAGCAATAAGAAGGCTGCTGGGATTATGAAAAAAATCCTTGAGTCTGCAATTGCAAATGCTGAGCATAATGAAGGCGCGGATATTGATGAGTTAAAAGTGTCAACAGTATTTGTTGATGAAGGACCGACAGCAAAACGCTGGCGTCCACGTGCTAAAGGCGCGGTTAATCATATTTTTAAACGTACAAGCCACATCACTTTACGTGTTGCGGACAAGTAAGAGAGAAACTTATGGGTCAGAAAGTACATCCAACTGGCATACGCCTTGGCATCGTTAAAGACTGGACGTCAAAATGGTATGCAAATTCGAAACAGTATCCAGAGTTTCTTAATTCTGATCTGGAAGTTCGAGCATTTCTGAAAAAGAAATTGTCTCAGGCTTCAGTTAGCCGTATTCAGATTGAGCGTACTGCGGGTAACGCTAATATTACTATTCACACGGCTCGTCCTGGTTTAGTAATTGGTAAGAAAGGTGAAGATATTGAGCGTTTACGTAACGAAGTCACTAAGATGATGGGTTTGCCTGCGGTTCATATCAACATCGAAGAAATTCGTAAGCCAGAGCTTGATGCGCAATTAGTTGCAGAAAGTATTGCGCAACAACTTGAACGTCGAATTATGTTCCGTCGTGCAATGAAACGTGCAGTACAAAATACAATGCGTATCGGTGCTGGTGGCATTCGTATCAATGTTGCAGGCCGTTTAAACGGTGCTGAAATTGCTCGTACTGAATGGTACCGCGAAGGTCGTGTTCCACTACATACCTTACGTGCAGATATCGATTATGGTGTTGCTGAAGCTAACACTACATACGGCATCATTGGTGTAAAAGTTTGGATCTTTAAAGGTGAAGTTATCGGTACTGAAGCGACTGAAACTAAATCTGCGAAGACCGCTGCAGGTTAAGGGGAATTTGAGAAATGTTGCAGCCTAAACGGACAAAATTCCGCAAACAAATGAAAGGCCGTAATCGCGGTTTAGCTGAACGTGGTAGTAAAGTTAGCTTTGGCGAATATGGTTTAAAATCAGTTGGTCGTGGACGTATTACTGCTCGTCAAATTGAAGCAGCTCGTCGTGCGATGACTCGTTATATTAAACGTGGTGGTAAAATCTGGATTCGTGTTTTCCCGGACAAACCTATCACGCAAAAGCCTTTAGAAGTACGTCAAGGTAAAGGTAAAGGTAATGTTGAGTACTGGGTATGCCAGATTCAACCTGGTCGTATGTTATATGAAATGGAAGGTGTTACTGAAGAGATTGCTCGTGAAGCATTCCGTTTAGCAGCAGCTAAGCTTCCACTTCAAACAGCGTTTGTAACTCGGACGGTATTGTAATGAAAGCGAATGATTTACGAGATAAGAGTGTTGAAGACCTCAATAAAGAATTATTGGAGTTAACGCGCGAAAAGTTCAATCTGCGTATGCAGCAGGGTACTGGGCAATTAACACAGTCACATTTAGTGAAAACGGCTCGTCGTAACATTGCCCGTGTTAAAACTATCCTGAATGAAAAAGCAGGTAATGCAGAATGAGTGAAGAAACTAAAACAAAACGTACCGTAACCGGTAAAGTCATCTCTAACAAGATGGATAAAACGATTACTGTAATGATCGAACGTAAAGTTAAGCATCCTGTTTACGGGAAGTACATTAAGCGTTCAACCAAGTTGCATGCACATGATGCAAGCAATGAGTGCAACGAAGGTGACATCGTCACTGTAACTGCATGTCGTCCACTTTCTAAAAGTAAGAAATGGATGTTAGAAAATATTGTAGAACGGGCAACCGTTGTTTAGAAATTTGATAGCGGAGTAATCAGAAATGATTCAGATGCAGACACAGCTAGACGTGGCCGATAACAGTGGTGCTCGTCGCGTTCAGTGTATAAAAGTTTTAGGCGGATCAAAACGCCGTTATGCCGCTATTGGCGACCTTATTAAAGTGAGCATCAAGGAAGCAATTCCTCGAGGCAAAGTTAAAAAAGGTGACGTATATACAGCGGTAGTTGTTCGTACTCGTAAAGGTGTACGTCGTACTGATGGATCTGTGATTCGTTTTGATGGTAATGCGGCAGTTCTTCTGAACGCAAGCAATCAACCAATCGGTACGCGTATTTTCGGACCAGTAACTCGTGAGTTACGTGGCGAAAACTTTATGAAGATTATTTCATTAGCGCCTGAAGTACTTTAAGGCGGAGCAGAACGATGCAGAAAATTAAGAAAGGTGATGACGTAATCGTTATCACAGGAAAAGACAAAGGTAAACGCGGTACTGTTTCACGTGTTTTACTAGAAGTTGATCGTGTACTTGTTGATGGTATCAACATGGTGAAAAAACATCAGAAGCCTAACCCGGCTGCTGGCGCACCAGGTGGAATCATTGACAAAGAAATGCCTATGGACATTTCTAACATTGCTTTATTTAACCCTGCGACTGGTAAAGCAGATCGCGTTGGTATCAAGCAATTAGACGACGGTCGTAAAGTACGCTATTTCAAATCAAATGGCGAAGTGCTTGATTCTTAATTATAAGAATTAAGTTGAAAAGATTTAAGTAATCAATACAGGTTGCAATAAAGATGGCAAGGTTACAGGAATACTACAAAGAAACTGTTGTTAAGCAATTAACAGACGAGTTTTCTTACAAAAGTGCGATGGAAGTTCCTCGCATCACTAAAATCACTCTGAACATGGGTGTTGGTGATGCAGTGGCTGACAAGAAAGTTATGGAACATGCATTAGCTGATATGACTAAAATTGCTGGTCAGAAGCCGATCGTTCGTAACGCACGTAAATCAATTGCGGGCTTTAAAATTCGTGATGGTTGGCCAATTGGCTGTAAAGTGACATTACGTCGCGAAAAAATGTATGAGTTTCTTGATCGTTTGATCAGTATTGCTATCCCACGTATTCGTGATTTCCGTGGTTTAAACCCTAAATCTTTCGATGGTCGTGGTAACTACAGCATGGGTGTTCGTGAGCAAATCATTTTCCCTGAAATTGATTATGACAAGATAGATAAACTACGTGGTTTAGATATTACCTTTACTACGACAGCAAAAACTGATGAAGAAGGTCGTGCACTATTATCGGCTTTTAATCTTCCGTTAAAAAAGGCTAAGGAGTAATTTCGTGGCTAAGAGTTCAATGATTGCACGTGAAGCAAAACGTACAAAGACAGTTGCTAAGTACGCTAAAAAACGTGAAGAATTAAAAGCAAAAATTAAAGATGTGAACGTTTCATATGAAGAACGTATGGAAGCACAACAGCAGTTACAAAAACTGCCTCGTGATGCGAGCCCAAGTCGTGGCCGCCGTCGTTGCACTGTAACGGGACGTCCACACGGCGTTTACCGTAAATTTGCTTTATGTCGTAACAAATTACGTGAACACACAATGCGTGGTGATGTGCCTGGTTTACGTAAAGGCAGTTGGTAGAGGTATAAGATTATGATGACAGATCCAATAGCTGACATGTTAACGCGTATCCGTAATGCTCTATCTGCGGGTAAAGTAGACGTTAATATCCCAGATTCGAAACAAAAGCGTGCGATTGCACAGGTTTTGAAAGATGAAGGTTTTATTGCTGACTTTGCACAAACTGATGCAGATAAGAAGCCTGTGTTAAATATTGCTTTAAAATATTATGAAGGCAAGCCAGTAATTGAGAACATTAAGCGTGTAAGCCGTCCGGGTTTACGCATTTATAAAGGTAAAAATGAACTGCCTAAAGTAATGGGTGGTTTAGGTGTGGCAATTATTTCAACTTCTAAAGGTTTGATGAGCGATCGCGCAGCGCGCAAAGCAGGCTTTGGTGGTGAAATTCTGTGTACCGTACAGTAAAAACGAGTTGAGATAATTATGGCTAGACTAAATCCACTTGATATACCTGCAGGCGTTGAAATTAGCATTAATGATCGTGCTATCAATGTTAAAGGTTCAAAAGGCGCTATGGAGCACATGCTTCATGAAGCGGTAGATGTTAAGAAAGATGACAATGTATTAACGTTGATTCCTCGTGAAGATGCACCAAATTCTGCTGCACAAGCGGGTACTGCCCGTTCATTGTTAAACAGTATGATCATCGGTGTAACCCAGGGTTTCGAAAAGAAACTTGAATTAGTTGGTGTTGGTTACCGTGCCCAGGCACAAGGTAAGACTGTTAATTTAACGCTCGGTTTTTCTCACCCGGTTAACTACGAGTTACCAGAAGGAATTACTGCAGAAACACCTAGCCAGACTGAAATAGTCATTAAAGGTGTTGATAAACAGCGTGTTGGACAAGTTGCGGCGGATATTCGCGCTTACCGTCCACCTGAACCTTATAAAGGTAAAGGGGTTAAATACGCAGGTGAACATATTGTTCGTAAAGAAGCTAAGAAGAAGTAGGGTAGGATAAAAGATGGATAAGAAATCATCACGTATACGCCGTGCACGTAAAACTCGCGCTAAGATCAGCGAACTTGCAGTGCCTCGTCTGTCAATCCACCGTACACCTCGCCATATATATGCGCAGGTTATTGCTGCGAGTGGTAGTGAAGTACTAGTAAGTGCATCAACAGTGCAAGCTGACATGAAAGGTCAGGTTAAGTACACAGGCAATATTGACGCGGCATCAGCTGTGGGCAAAGCGATTGCAGAAAAAGCAATAGCTGCAGGTGTTACTTCTGTTGCGTTTGATCGCTCAGGATTTAAATATCATGGCCGTGTAAAAGCACTGGCTGATGCGGCTCGTGAAGCCGGTCTTAAAATCTAAAGGTTTAATACAATGGCAGGATTTGACAAAGGACAACAGCAACAACAAACAGACGGTTTACAAGAACGTTTAGTTAATATTCGTCGAGTTGCAAAGGTTGTTAAAGGTGGTCGTATTTTTGGTTTCTCAGCACTGACAGTAGTTGGTGATGGAAACGGCAAAGTAGGTGTTGGCCGTGGTAATGCACGTGAAGTACCTGTTGCGATTCAAAAAGCGATGGAAAATGCCCGTAAGAACATGAAGAACGTGCCACTAGTAGAAGGTACATTACAATATCCTGTTACCGCAGAATTTGGTGCAGCTAAAGTTTATATGCAGCCTGCTTCTGAAGGTACAGGTGTTATCGCGGGTGGCCCAATGCGTGCAGTATTTGATGTTGTTGGTGTTCGTAACGTGCTTGCTAAATGTATTGGTACTAACAACCCAATTAACGTTGTTAATGCAACAATTAAAGGTCTGGGCGATATGAGCTCACCTGAAGCGGTTGCTGCAAAACGTGGTAAATCAGTTAAAGATATCTTGGAATAAGATCATGGCCGATAAAAAAATTAAAGTTAAATTGGTTCGTAGCCCTGCTGGACGTTTAAAAGCGCATAAAGCATGTGTTGCTGGTTTAGGTTTGCGTCGTATGCACCAAACTGTAGAAGTTGAAGATACCCCTTGTACTCGTGGAATGATCAATAAGGTCAACTACATGGTACAGATTCAGGAGGACTAAGATGTTTTTAAATACACTTAAGCCTGGTGCTGGTTCAAAATCAAATGCTAAACGTCGTGGACGTGGCATTGGTTCTGGTCTGGGTAAAACAGGTGGCCGCGGTCATAAAGGTCAAAAATCACGTTCAGGTGGTAAACCAATGATTGGTTTTGAAGGTGGTCAAATGCCTTTACAACGTCGTTTACCAAAAGTGGGTTTCACTTCACGTTTAGCACGTGTAACTGATGAAATCAGACTAAGTGAACTGAACGGTTTAACTGCAGATGTGATTGACATTGCAGTATTGAAAGAAGCTAACTTAATCGCTAAAAGTATTAAGCGCGTTAAGGTAATGGACTCAGGTAAAGTTGAAAAAGCAGTTACTCTCAAAGGCATTCGTGTAACCAAAGGTGCACGTGCAGCAATTGAAGCGGCTGGCGGCAAAATAGAAGAGTAAACGGATGTCTGCAACTCAATCAGGTATGGCTGGCGCCATGGGCGGCGGTAAGTTTAAAGAACTGCGTCAACGTATTTTCTTTCTGATTGGAGCATTGCTGGTTTTCCGCATTGGTTCTTATATAACGGTACCGGGGATTGACCCAGCAGCGTTAGCGCAAATGGTTGAACAGCAGAAGGGTACGATTCTGGACATGTTTAACATGTTTTCAGGTGGTGCTTTATCGCGCTTGTCACTGTTTGCTCTCGGTATTATGCCTTATATATCAGCGTCGATTATTATTCAGCTGTTAACCAAGGTACACCCTAAGCTTGAGCAGTTAAGCAAAGAAGGGGCTGCAGGTAAACGTAAAATTACCCAATATACTCGTTTGAGTACATTGGCATTAGCAACATTTCAGTCATTAGGTGTTGCGCTCGCTTTATCACGTCAACCAGGATTGGTTGTCAATGGTAGTGAAGAAGCGGTTATCCGTATTTTTTACTTTACTACAGTGGTAACACTGGTCACTGGAACCATGTTCCTGATGTGGCTGGGTGAACAGATTACAGAACGAGGTGTCGGCAACGGTATCTCGATGATTATTTTTGCAGGTATTGTAGCGGGTTTACCTTCTGCAATTGGTGGTACTTTAGAATTAGGTCGTACCGGCGAATTAAGCTCGGGCTTTATTTTAATTCTATTTATCATGATTCTGGCAGTAACGGCATTCGTTGTCTTTATGGAACGTGGCCAACGCCGAATCACTGTGCACTACGCCAAGCGTCAACAAGGGCGCAAAATGTATGCCGCACAGACCAGCCATTTACCTTTAAAGATTAATATGGCGGGTGTAATACCGCCGATTTTTGCTTCGGCAATTATCTTATTCCCGGCCACTATGGCGGGCTGGTTTGGCAGTACAGAAGGAACCTTTGGTTTTCTTCAGGACATCGCGACTATGTTGTCCCCTGGCCAACCGTTATATGTATTGATGTATGCGATAGCGATCATATTTTTCTGTTTCTTCTATACGGCGTTGATGTTTAATCCGAAAGAAACAGCAGATAATTTGAAACGGTCTGGTGCGTATGTTCCCGGTATTCGTCCTGGAGAACAAACTGCGAGACATATCGATACAATTTTAGGTCGTCTGACTTTGGTTGGTGCGGCTTATATTACTGCAGTATGTTTATTGCCTGAATTTATGATTGTGTACTGGAATGTGCCTTTCTATTTTGGTGGTACTTCACTGCTGATTATTGTTGTAGTAACAATGGATTTAATGTCGCAAGTGCAAGCGCACCTGATGTCACATCAATATGAAGGTTTGATGAAAAAATCGAACCTGAAAGGTGGCTCGGGTTCAGCGGGTTTATTGCGTTAATTAAACGCTTAATTTTTAGGAGAATCGGCATGAAAGTTCGTGCTTCAGTAAAAAAATTATGCCGTAACTGTAAAGTTATTAAACGTCATGGTGTTGTTCGCGTGATCTGTGTAGATCCACGTCATAAGCAGCGTCAAGGTTAGAATCGGTTGATTTTACGGCCTTTTTCTTCGAAATGGGCCGTAAAGAAGTCGATATTTGTATTAAAAAGTCTTGCCTGAAAGGGTGAGGATACGTAAAATTGCACGTTTTCGCGGGGCGACCTGTGAACGTCGTATTTAATTTGTAGGAGTGGCTAAATGGCCCGTATTGCTGGTATCAATGTTCCGGTCAATAAACACGCTGAAATCGCATTAACGTCGATTTACGGTATTGGTCGTACTCGTGCACAAAAAATTTGTGCAGAAGCTGGTGTAACACCAACGACTAAAGTTAAAGATCTTGATGAAACTCAGGTTGAAAGCCTGCGTACAGAAGTGGCGAAATACACTATTGAAGGTGATTTACGTCGTGAAGTTTCTATGAATATCAAACGTTTGATGGATTTAGGTGCTTACCGTGGTATTCGTCATCGTCGTGGTTTACCACTTCGTGGTCAACGCACTAAAACGAATGCACGTACCCGTAAGGGACCACGTAAACCAATTAAACGATAAGAATTTACTTTTTAAGGTTTTAAAATATTATGGCAGCCAAAACAGGTCGTACAAAGAAGAAGGTTAAAAAGGATATTGCTGACGGTATCGCGCATATTCACGCTTCTTTTAATAACACCATTATTACAATTTCTGATCGTCAGGGTAATGCACTTTGTTGGGCAACTGCTGGCGGATCAGGTTTCCGTGGTTCACGTAAAAGTACTCCATTTGCAGCACAGGTTGCAGCTGAGCGTTGCGGAAATATGGCAAAAGAATTTGGTATGAAAAACCTGGAAGTAAATGTTAAAGGTCCAGGGCCTGGTCGTGAATCAGCTGTTCGTGCTTTAAATTCTACTGGTTTCAAAATTACAAACATTTCTGATGTGACGCCTATTCCTCATAATGGTTGTCGTCCACCGAAAAAACGTCGCGTATAACGGGAGAGAGTATCTTGGCACGCTATCTAGGTTCTAAATGTCGTTTATGTCGTCGTGAAGGCGAAAAACTTTTCTTAAAAGGCGAAAAATGTTTTGGCAGTAAATGTGCGATGGAAAATCGTCCGTTTCCTCCTGGTCAACATGGTCAACGCCGTAGCCGTAACTCAGATTATGCTACTCAGTTACGTGAGAAGCAAAAATTACGTCGTACTTACGGAGTATTAGAAGATCAATTCCGTAGCTACTACAAAACAGCTGATCGTATTAAGGGTTCAACTGGTGAAAACTTGTTGCAATTACTTGAATCTCGTTTAGATAACGTTGTTTATCGTATGGGGTTTGGTGCATCTCGTTCAGAAGCTCGCCAGCTTGTTCGTCACAAAGCGATTACTGTTAATGGTGTGAAATCAAATATTCCATCAATCAAAGTTAAAGCTGGTGATGTAATTGCGATAAATGAAAAAGCAAAAAGCCAATTACGTATCAAAGGCTCTATGGATGCGGCTCAAAATCGCGGCATCGTTGAATGGCTAGATGTAGATGCTACAAAACTGGAAGGTACATTCAAAAATGCACCTGAACGTAGCGACTTGTCAGCAGACATTAATGAACATTTAGTTGTGGAACTGTACTCGAAATAATTTTTGAGTTTTCCACCTTAATAACGCATTTAAACTGATTTAATAGAGGACAATACATGCAGGCCTCAGAACAAGAATTTCTGACACCACGTATAGTGGATATACAGCAAATTAACGAAAGTCATGCCAAGGTTACATTAGAACCTTTAGAACGCGGTTTTGGCCATACGTTAGGTAATGCATTACGTCGTATTTTACTCTCATCGATGTCAGGTTGTGCCATTGTTGAAGTTGAAATTGACGGTGTATTACACGAATACACAACTATGGAAGGCGTGCAGGAAGATGTTGTCAACATCATGCTAAACCTGAAAGGTGTAGCACTTCGCATGGAAACTGCAACTGAAGCTTCATTGTCTATCAGCAAACAAGGTCCTTGTGTTGTAACGGCAGGCGATATTCAACTTGATCACAATGTTGAATGTATTAACCCTGACCATGTTATTGCAAATATTACCAAGCCAACTGACTTTAATATGACGATTAAAGTTGTAAAAGGTCGTGGCTATGAGCCTTCAACAGCTCGTATTACTGATGAAGACGAAGATCGTCCCATTGGTCGTTTACAATTAGATGCGACTTTTAGTCCCATTCATAAAGTAAACTATGTTGTCGATAATGCACGTGTAGAACAACGTACTAACCTGGATAAACTCGTTATTGAGTTAGAAACCAACGGTACCATTGATCCGGAAGCGGCTATTCGTAATGCAGCAACTATTTTGCAAGAACAGCTGTCTGCGTTTGTTGATCTACGCAGCACTGAAGCAGATGAACCTGCTGAGCAAGAACCTGATATCGACCCAGTTCTACTGCGTCCGGTTGATGATCTTGAATTAACAGTGCGTTCAGCTAACTGCCTGAAAGCAGAACAAATTTACTACATTGGTGATTTAATCCAACGTACTGAAGTTGAGTTACTGAAAACACCTAACTTAGGTAAGAAATCATTAACTGAAATCAAAGATGTATTAGCTTCAAGAGGATTATCTCTTGGAATGCGTTTAGAAAATTGGCCACCAGCGATTCTTCGCACTAAAGCAGAAGATGAAAAGAAACCGCTGTTTGGTGATTTTAAATTTTAGACTTCCAGTATTTATATATGAAGTTATTAAGTATTAAGAATTTTTAAGGGTAAAAACCATGCGTCATCGTCATAGTGGTCGTCAGTTAAATCGTAACAGTACACATCGTAAGGCTATGTTTAAAAACATGTCTGTATCTTTGTTTGATCACGAACTGATCCGTACTACAGTTGCAAAAGCAAAAGAATTACGTCGTACTGCAGAAAAGCTCATCACTTTAGCTAAAGTTGATTCAGTTGCAAACCGTCGTTTAGCTTATTCACGTTTACGTGACCGTGATGCGGTAACTAAACTGTTTAACGAATTAGGTCCACGTTATGCGAACCGCCCAGGTGGTTACTTACGTATCTTAAAATGTGGTTACCGTGCAGGTGATAAAGCGCCAATGGCTTACGTTGAGCTGGTTGATCGCCCAATTGAAGCACCAGTAGAAACTGCTGAAGAAGTTGCTGCAGCTGCTGAATAAGCGTTATAAGCAATTCATAAAAAAACCGGAGCTTGCTCCGGTTTTTTTATGCCTGAAAGAATTATTCACCGCAAAGGCGCAGAGGGCGCAAAGCTTTTATATGTATTTCTTTGTGTACTCTGCGCCTTTGCGGTGAAATATGTTTACTTCTTTTTCAGCATTGGCTTGAGGTATTGCCCGGTAAACGATTCTTTGCACTTGGCAACGGCTTCCGGTGTATCAGCAACAACCAGCGTGCCGCCTTTGTTACCGCCTTCAGGGCCCATATCGATGATCCAGTCGGCGGTTTTAATTACATCCAGGTTATGTTCAATAACAACCAGGGTATTACCATGGTCACGGAGACGATGCAGTACCGCGAGAAGTTGTTCAATATCATGAAAGTGCAAGCCGGTTGTTGGTTCATCCAGGATATACAAGGTATTACCGGTATCACGTTTCGATAATTCTCGAGAGAGTTTCACCCGTTGCGCTTCACCACCGGATAAGGTGGTGGCGTTTTGTCCTAAACGGATATAGGTCAGTCCAACATCAATTAAGGTTTGCAGTTTACGTTTAACCACCGGTATCGCATCAAAGAACACAAAGGCATCCTCAATAGTCATATCCAGGATTTCATTAATGTTTTTGCCTTTGAATTTAATTTCTAAGGTCTCACGGTTATAACGTTTTGAATGGCATACATCACAGGGCACATAGATATCAGGTAAAAAGTGCATCTCAACTTTGATCACGCCATCACCCTGGCAAGCTTCACAGCGACCACCTTTTACATTAAAACTGAAACGCCCCGGGGTATAACCTCGGGCGCGAGCTTCGGGTGTCGCAGCAAATAGTTCTCTTATCGGCGTGAATAAGCCGGTATAGGTCGCCGGGTTTGAACGCGGGGTTCGCCCGATAGGGCTCTGGTCGATATCAACCACTTTATCAAACTGGCCCAGACCGATGATGTCATCGCAGGGGGCCGGTGGTGTCGATGCCGAATTAATTTCAGCTGCGGCATGGCGATACAAGGTGTCATTAATAAGTGTTGATTTACCCGAACCTGAGACGCCGGTGATAGCCGTCATTAAGCCAACGGGAATATCGATATCAACATTTTGTAAATTATTACCAGAGGCGCCACGTATCTTAAGCTGGCGTTCGGGATCAACCGGGGTGCGTTGCTTGGGAATCTCGATGCATTTTTTGCCTGACAAGTATTGGCCGGTTAATGATGCCGGGTTGGCTAATACTTCTTTCGGTGTGCCTTGGGCAATCACTTCACCGCCATGAATACCGGCAGCAGGACCAATATCCAGCACATGGTCGGCCATCATAATCGCTTCTTCATCATGTTCGACCACGATCACTGTATTTCCAAGATCGCGTAGGTAGGTAAGTGTATTTAGCAGCCGCGTGTTATCGCGTTGATGTAAGCCAATAGACGGTTCATCTAAAACATACATGACACCGACCAGGCCGGCACCAATTTGACTGGCCAGACGTATACGTTGTGCTTCACCACCGGATAAGGTGTGTGCACCACGGCTGAGGTTAAGATAATCTAGCCCAACATTGATCAGAAATTCGAGTCGTTGATTTATTTCTTTAACAATTTTTTCTGCAATCTCGCCGCGTTTACCCGGCAGCGATAGTTTCTTGAAAAAATCAGCCGCGGTATCAATCGGCATTTCAGCAATTTCAGGTAAGGTTTGCTCAGTGATATAAACATGACGGGCAGCTTTATTAAGTCGTGCACCACCACAATCCGGACAAGGTTGCTGGTTCATGTATTTCGCTAATTCTTCTCGCACCACGCTTGAGTCGGTATCGTGATAACGGCGTTGCATGTTAGGAATAATACCTTCAAACGGGTGTTCTTTGACTTTTTTGCCGCCGCGATCATTATTGTAAGTAAAGGTAATAATCTCATCGCCACTGCCAAAAAGAATAAGTTGTTGTACTTCTTCACTGTGCTCTTCAAACGGTAAATCCATATCAAAATGGTAGTGCTGGGATAAGGACAGGAGCATTTGGTAGTAATAGACATTACGCCTGTCCCAGCCGCGAATAGCACCGCCGGATAAGGGCGCGTCGGGTTGTATCACAACCCGCTTTGGATCAAAAAATTCCTGTACGCCGAGGCCATCACAGCCTGAGCAGGCACCAGCGGGATTATTAAAAGAGAAGACGCGTGGTTCCAATTCAGTTAGTGAGTACCCACACTCAGGGCAGGCGAACTTGGCTGAAAAAACGATTTCATCTAAACCATCGTCATCCATGGGGACCACACGGAGCAGACCATCAGAGAGTTTTAAGACGGTTTCAATGGAATCAGCCAGCCGGGTTTTAATGTCGTCACGGACTTTAAAACGGTCAACAACGGCTTCAATAGAGTGCTTCTTTTTCTTATCCAGTTTTTCCAGCTGATCCAGCTCAATGACTTTACCGTCGACCCGGGCACGAATAAAACCTTCTGCTCGCAGGCGTTCAAATACCTGTTCATGCTCACCTTTGCGATCATCAACCAGTGGGGCAAGCAACATCAGTTTGCTGCTTTCTGGTAGCTCCAGGATATGGTCAACCATCTGGCTGATGGTTTGTGCATTGAGAACAATATCGTGTTCAGGGCAGCGAGGTTCACCGGCACGGGCAAATAATAATCTCAAGTAATCGTAAATTTCGGTGATAGTACCTACTGTTGAGCGCGGGTTATGCGAGGTGGATTTTTGTTCAATTGAAATTGCCGGCGACAAGCCCTCAATGTGATCGACATCGGGCTTTTCCATCACCGAAAGGAACTGGCGTGCATAGGCCGATAAGGACTCAACATAGCGTCGCTGGCCTTCAGCATAAATAGTATCAAAAGCCAGAGAAGATTTGCCTGAGCCAGATAAGCCGGTAATGACAATCAGCTTGTCACGCGGCAAATCAATATCAATATTTTTTAAGTTGTGCGTGCGTGCGCCACGTATATGAATAGTATCCATCAAATTTATCGTTTTACTGTTTGTTTAATTGGGCAACCTGCTAATATACGCGATTCCTGTCACGATAGGAAAAATTCTAATAAATATAATCGCTGGATTGAAATAAGTATGTCCCTTAACCAGGTAAAAATGACCTCCCTTGAAAAACGTGTGGCCTCGTCGCTTTCAGCGATTTTCGCCTCACGTATGCTGGGGTTATTTATGGTGTTGCCGGTTTTTGTGATATATGCAGAAAAGCTTGATGGTTTTACACCCACTTTAGCGGGATTAGCGATTGGCATATATGGTTTAACCCAGGCCATGTTTCAGATACCACTGGGTATGTTGTCAGATAAGATTGGGCGTAAGCCGGTCATTATAGGTGGCTTGATAATATTTGCGCTGGGCAGTGTGGTAGCCGCCATGGCTGACTCAATTACCGGCGTCATTATTGGGCGTGCCCTGCAAGGTGCGGGCGCTATTGCCAGCGCGGTGATGGCCTTAGCGGCTGATCTCACTCGTGAAGAACATCGTATTAAGGTCATGGCGTCTATTGGTATGAGTATTGGACTTTCATTTGCGTTAGCGATGATTGTCGGTCCAATGTTACACGGGCTGTTTGGGGTGGAAGGCATTTTCTGGCTGACCGCGATATTGGCTTGTGCTGGCATTATGGTTGCGAAATTTTGGGTGCCGACTCCCGTCCTGAGTCGGTTTCATCGTGATGCAGAAGTTGAGATAAACTGGTTTCGCCAGGCGCTGGCTGATCCGCAGTTATTAAGACTGGATACCGGTATTTTCATTCTGCATTTTATCCTAATCAGTATGTTCATGGTGCTGCCAAACATCTTGCAGAATGAGCTTGGATTCTCATTAGAATTGCACTGGCAACTTTACTTGCCCGCGATATTTTTTGGCGTTATCACAATGGTACCTTTTATTATTCTTGCTGAAAAAAAACGCAAGATAAAACAAGTGCTTATCGGCGCGATCGCCGTTTTAACGGTTACCCAGTTAGGTTTACCGATGTTTTCTGACTCTTTGGTCAGCATCGCTATCATGTTATGGTTATTCTTCTCGGCATTTAATTTACTTGAAGCCAGTATGCCTTCGTTGGTGGCAAAAATGGCACCGGCGGCTCATAAAGGAACGGCAATGGGTGCTTACTCCACCGCCCAATTTTTGGGTGTGTTCTTGGGCGGATTAACCGGCGGCACCTTAAGTGAGTTTTATGGCATAACTGGCGTCACATATTTTAATATTGTGTTGCTGATTATTTGGGCTGGTTTTGCCATCACAATGAAGAAGCCGCAATTCTTCACCAGTTACTTATTAAATGTTGGTGAAGTAACAGAAAAAGAAGCACAGGATGTTATTGAAGGTTTATCCAAGGTCAAAGGTGTCGTCGATGTGACGGTCATTGCTGAAGATGGAATTGCTTACCTAAAAATAGATAAACAAAAAGTGAATATGGACGAGTTACATCAGTTTGCAGCAGCAGAAGCTTAAGAATATTAGCCACCAAGGACACGAAGAAAACCAAGTGATATAAAAAAATAAAATTTAACCACTGGGGTCACGGGGAACACAGGGAAAATTATTGCTTTCCCCCGTGAGCATAGTGTTCCCCGTGGTTTAGCCTTGTTTTTTTACTTTCGTTGCTTGGTGTACTTCGTGTCCTTGGTGGCTTAAAACATAAATATAGATATTGGAGAGAAGAGTATGGCTAGGGGTGTGAATAAAGTTATTTTAATCGGTAACCTGGGACAGGATCCGGAAGTAAAGTATATGCCGAATGGCAATGCGGTTGCGAATATTACTGTAGCAACCAGCGAAAGCTGGAAAGATAAAAATACCGGTGAGCAAGTTGATAAAACTGAATGGCACCGCGTGGTTTTTTTCCGTCGCTTAGCAGAAATTGTTGGTGAGTATTTAAAGAAAGGTTCTAAAATTTATATTGAAGGTAAATTGCAAACACGTAAGTGGCAGGATAAAAATGGCGCAGACCATTGGACAACTGAAATCGTTGCCAATGAAATGCAAATGTTAGATTCGCGTGGTGGTGGCAGTGGTGACTTTAATCAAAGCTCAGGTGGTGGACAACAACAACCTGCGCCATCGCAGGCCGCACCGGCACCGGTTAATAATGATTTTGATGATGATATTCCGTTCTAAACAAAGTTTTACTGGATAAAAAAAGCCTCTGTTATAAGAGGCTTTTTTATTTAAGCAGCGTTAACTATGGGTAGTTCAAAATAGAAGGTTGTTTCTTTTCCTTTAATAGTATTAAAGCCGATAGAGCCACCTAGCTTTTCTATAATTGTTTTTGAAATGCTGAGCCCCAGGCCAGTGCCACCAACCTGACGGGTATCACCGCTAGAGGACTGGGTAAACTTTTGAAATAAAGAAGCTTGAAATTCTTCAGGTATACCCGGCCCATAGTCTTTTACACTAACACGTAAATTTCCATTAATCACATCTGTAAAAATTTCAACGGAAATATTTTCTGGTGAGTATTTTGCGGCATTAGATAATAAATTACTCATAACTTGTATAAGTCGATCTTTGTCAGCATTAAGCGTGATATCTTCATGCTGATGAGTACAAACAAAATCAGTATTGTATTTTTTTGCGTATTCCTGGTTAAGCTCAATGCATTCATTAAGAAACGGTAGCACTTTGATATCATCAAGTTTGAAATCAATTTCACCAGATTCAAGTTTTGACACATCAAGAATATCATTGATTAACGTTAATAACCGATCCACGTTACGGTTAGCAACTTCAAGCATGGTGGATGCTTCATCAGGCAGGTTTAAATTAAAGCCTTTTGTGATTAAATCTAAAGATCCTTTAATAGCGGTAAGAGGCGTTCTTAATTCATGACTGACGGTAGAGATAAATTCATCTTTCAGTTTTTCTACTTTTTTTCGTTCGGTTATGTCACGTAATATGCCAGTAAAAAGATATTCATCATCAATAATCTTGGCATTGATCGTTAATTCAATAGGGAATTGACTACCATCGTTTCTTTTTCCAAAAAGTTCTCGCGACACAGATATCACTCTGGACTGGTTGGTTGCTTCGAATGACTCAAGGTAATGATCATGAAAACGGGCGATTTCATTTGGCATTAACATTTTTATATTATTACCAATCACCTGGTTTGCCTTGTATTGGAAAATATTTTCAGCCCCCGGATTGAATGACTTAATAATACCTTTTCTATCTATAGTGATAATTGCATCTGGCGCTGACTCCAGAATCGCGCGTTGCATTTTTTCTTTGTCAACCAGTTCGCTCATCGATAACTGGATTTTATTTCTCATGTTTTCTATGGATTTTGTTAGCGAACCAATTTCATCTTTTGTAATGCCAGGTAAATTTGTTTCGTATTTCCCGTTCGCAAATTGTGAAGTGATATTTTTAAGTTCTGTTATAGGCGTATATATCCACTTTGTCTGGAGAATAAAACTTAGTGCGGCAATAACACCAAGTAAGATAATTAATAAAATTGTTATTCGGTTTATGTTTTCAGTCTGGCTTTTCCTGGTTAGTTGCCAGTCAGTCAGTAAAATCAGCTGACCAAAAGATTCATCATTTTCTTCCAGGCTTAGTTTTATTTCCAGAACAGTATCAGTAACATTTACCTTGTTATCGAAAATTGGATATAGCTGCTTGTTTTCACTATTGGTTAACTTGATATGCACCCATTCTGTATCATGAATTTTAAGTGAGTTTTCAAGTATGCTATGTAACGAAGATAAGTCATTAGATAATATGTTTTGAATGATGCTGGAATTCAGAGATTTTAAAACTTTCGTTTGTTCAGTGATAAATTCAGCTTTTGCCTTGTTAAGTTGACTAGGTTGCCAGATAAATAAAATAATACAAATGATAGCGGTCTGGCCGATTATAAGCGGGAGAAATAATTTGGAGCGTATTCCGAATTTAATGCTGGCAGTATTACTTGACATAAAATTTTTGTAAGTTGAGTTTTTCTAGCGGTTTGTAATCATCCAGGCTTGCCGAACCTATTTTTTTCATAGGTATTTTTAAAAGCAGTGATTGCCCAACTTTAGATTCACCTAATTTCATTAATGTGTGTTGAATTTTCTCTCTTATCTTTTTAGCAACACGTGGGTGAGCTGCTAAAGGGTGAGGTGAAACTTTTGGGGTTTGGTAGATTATTCGCAAAGCACCTTTAATATTATCGCGCTGCTGCTTTAAGGTCTTTTGCACTCCACCACCTGCTGTTGTTTGTTTAACAACAACATTTAAATAAACTGAACTGTGTGTTTTAACGTAAACAGGTTTGATTTCAATTTTATATTTATTGGCCAGGTCTGCCCGAATTAATAGTGATGCCCCCAAAGCATTTGGCGCCGGAAAGGCTATTTTTTTTCCATCTAATTCTTTAACAGATTTTAACTCACTATTATTTCTAACAACGAGTATGCCGTATAACTGTCGGCCATTATCTCGGACTAAGGGTGTGTATCCCTGGCTCTTGTGCGCAAGTAACATGTGATAAGGATTCATATAAGCAAAGTCAAAACGACCTGAATTAATCTCATCTTCAAAATCCGGGATGGTTGGTGAGCCAACAAGTTTCAGCTTGATACCGGTACTTTTTTCAATTTCACTGAGAATCGGGTTCCATATCTTGCGGGTATGTCGAATTTCAAATTGCGGAACTATACCAATGGTATAGACCGGTTTGTTTTCTGCTTGTGCGCTAACACTAAGCAGGCTGGATAATAAAAAGAGGAAAACCAGGCTGATGTTTTTGACCATTTTGCAATCCATAACTTAGTTGATAAATCAATAAGTTATGTATCGGCTAGGGGGGAAATTAGTTTAGAAGGAACTGTATATCTGGTTTAGCAAATACTTATTTACAGTAACGTTTTAGTGGTTACGAGTAACAGAAAAGTTTGCCAAAAATATGAGCGCATCTTTGTAGTCTGAATCAGGCATAAAATCGAGTGCAGCAATGGCTTGTTTGGCTTCATTTTTTGCGCAGTCCGAGGTGTAATCGATAGCACCAGAGTGATGGATAGCTTCATGAATTTGTTCAATTTTTTCCAGGTCGCCCTTTTTAATGGCTTCTCGGATCATCGCTGCCTGTTGTTTTGAGCCATTTCGCATAGCATAAATCAGTGGCAGGGTCGGTTTGCCTTCAGCGAGGTCATCTCCCAGGTTTTTACCCATATCCTCAGCCGATGAGGTGTAATCGAGCACATCATCAATGAGCTGGAAGGCGCAACCGAGGTGCATGCCATATTTCGCCATGGCCTGTTGCTGTTCTGCAGGGCGGTCGCAAATGACGGCGGCTAGTTCTGCTGCTGATTCAAATAATTTAGCCGTTTTATTGTGAATTACTTCTAAATAGCGATCTTCGGTGGTATCGGGGTCATGGCAATTGAGTAATTGTAGTACCTCGCCTTCGGCAATAGTATTGGTAGCCTTAGACAAAATTGCCATGATTTGCATCCGGTCGATTTCGACCATCATTTCAAAGGCACGGGAATAGAGGAAATCGCCAACCAGCACGCTGGCTGCATTACCCCATAAGGCATTGGCGGTGTCCTCACCACGGCGTAAATCCGAGTTATCGACCACATCATCATGTAGCAGGGTGGCGGTATGAATAAACTCAATAATTGCTGATAAATCAATGTGTTGCGAACCTTTATAGGCCAGGGCCTTGGCACACAACAGGTGAATAAGGGGCCGTAATCGCTTGCCGCCACTATTGATAATGTGGCTGCCAATTTGATTAATCAGCACTACTTCAGATTGCAGACGGCTCTGGATGCAAGTGTTGAGCTTATCCATATCGCCAGCGATAAGCTGGTTAATTTCATCAATTGTTGCTAATGCCATAAGGATTTTTCAGTAATATTCAAAACAGCGTGCATGCTAGGGGGCAGCCTGTGTACTGTCAAGCGGTGAGATATATAAAATATGCTGATATTTAGCGGTAAATTGGTGAAATTTCAGTAAAAATCCTTTGACCCGCAGGGGGGGAACGGCTAAAATTCGCCTCCCTGTATTTGAGTGCATTCTGTATTTCGGTACAGCAGGCTGAAATACAGCACAGATTTTAGAGATTTGGGCGCATTTGGCGTTTGAATACAAGCAAATATCATTAGATTTTGGAGAAAGACATGTACGCGGTAATCGAAACCGGTGGCAAACAATATCGAGTCACTGAAGGCCAGTATCTTAAAGTAGAAAAACTGGGTCTTGAAGAAGGTGCTTCACTTGAAATAGATAAAGTACTGATGGTTGCTAATGGCGATGATGTCAAAGTTGGTGCTCCATACGTAGCAGGCGGAAAAGTCACTGCTAAAGTGAAAAGCGTTGGTCGCGGCAAAAAAATCCGCATCATCAAGTTCCGTCGCCGTAAGCACTCTCGTAAAACACAAGGACATCGTCAGTCCTTCACTGAAATTGAAATTACTGGCATCTCTGCAGCGTAATTTATAACATCAAGAACTCAGATAGATTGAGGAAATACAATGGCTCATAAGAAAGCAGGCGGTAGTACTCGTAACGGACGTGATTCGGTATCCAAACGTTTAGGTGTTAAACGTTTCGGTGGTGAAAGCGTATTAGCGGGAAACATTTTAGTCCGTCAACGTGGTACTAAAGTACATCCAGGTAAGAACGTAGGTATCGGTAAAGATGATACACTTTTTGCTAAAGCAGACGGAGTTGTTCTGTTTCAGAAAAAAGGACCAAAGAATCGTTCATTTGTGAGCATCGTTCCTGCTGAATAAGCAATAGAACAATCTTGCAAATGAAATGCCCCGTCCTAGTGACGGGGTTTTTCGTTTAAAGAAACAGGAAAATTACCACGAAGGACACAAAGAACACCAAGAATAGATTATAGAGATTTAACCACAGGGGGCACGGGGAATACGGGGTTAATAAAATTTGAAGTCCCAGTGTTCCCCGTGCTCCCCGTGGTTTTTATCTTTGTGTTCTTTGTGGCCTTAGTGGCAAAATGTATTTAATCAGGTTTAATTATGAAATTCGTTGATGAAGCGACAATTAAGGTAGAAGCAGGCAAGGGCGGTAACGGCATTGTCAGTTTTCGTCGTGAAAAATATATTGAGTTAGGTGGACCTGATGGTGGTGACGGCGGCGATGGCGGCAGTGTTTATTTAGTCGGCGATGTTAACCTGAATACATTAGTCGATTTTCGTTATTCGCGTCGTTTTAAAGCGGAAAATGGTGAGCCGGGGCGGGGTCGTCGCATGACGGGTAAAGGTGGAGATGATCTTTTCATACCCGTACCACTTGGCACTATGGTGTTTGATGAAGAAACCGAAGAGCAAATTGGTGATGTCACCGAACATAACCAAAAGTTATGTGTTGCCCAGGGTGGTTTTCATGGTATTGGTAACGTGCGTTTTAAAAGCAGTACTAATCGTGCCCCACGTCAGTGTAAACCAGGCACACCGGGTGAAGCGCGGACCTTGAGACTGGAAATGAAAGTATTGGCAGACGTTGGTTTGCTGGGTTTACCGAATGCCGGTAAATCTACGTTTATTAGTGCCGTATCCGGTGCAAGGCCTAAAGTTGCTAATTATCCTTTTACCACGCTTTATCCAAACCTGGGGGTGGTGCGGGTAGATCACAGTCGGAGTTTTGTTGTTGCCGATATACCGGGTATTATCGAGGGCGCCGCTGAAGGTGCAGGCCTGGGTATTCAGTTTTTAAAGCATGTATCACGTACCCGTTTATTATTACATCTGGTAGATATTGCTCCACCCGATGAAAATGAAGACCCACTGGATGCGATACGCGTGATTGAACAGGAAATGGTGCGTTTTAGTCCGGAACTTGCAGATTACGAGCGTTGGTTGGTCATCAATAAAATCGATTTACTTCCAGAAGATCAACGTGACCAGGTGTGTGATGATCTGGTAAAACGTCTTAACTGGAAAGGCAAAGTATTTAAAATGTCAGCTATCAGTAAACTGGGTACGGATGAACTCTGTTACAAGATTATGGATTATGTTGATGAACAAAAAGCACTAGCACTGTCTGATGATGTAAATAAAGATGAATTACAAGAAGAATCAAAGGTAGAAGAATAATAAATATTAAAAAGATAATTCCCTCCCCTTGAAGGGGAGGGTTAGGGTGCGGTGGTTAAGCATTCCTCCCTCCCCCTAGCCCCCTCCCGGAGGGAGGCGGGACAAGTAAAAAATATAATATAAATTATGACTAAACGACAACACATAAAAAAAACCAAACGCTGTGTCATAAAAATTGGCAGTGCATTGTTAACCAACGATGGTGCAGGATTAAATCTACCTGGAATTGCTACCTGGGTGGAGCAAATATCCGCTTTAAGAAATAATGGTGTCGAAGTTGTATTAGTTTCTTCAGGTGCGGTAGCTGAAGGCATGGTACGTTTAGGTTTAACAAAACGTCCAGAATCAATTCATGATCTTCAGGCAGCAGCAGCTGTCGGACAAATGGGATTAATTCAATCTTATGAATCTGCATTTTCAAAGTTCGATTTGCATACTGCACAAGTATTACTAACTCATGATGATTTATCGAATCGACAACGTTACCTGAATGCTCGTAGCACTGTACGCAGCTTACTGGATTTAGGCGTTATACCTGTTATTAATGAGAATGATACCGTTGTCACGGATGAGATTCGTTTTGGTGATAACGATACCTTAGCTGCATTAGTCGCGAACTTAATTGAAGCCGATTACTTGTTAATACTCACCGATCAAAACGGTTTGTTTGACCGCAATCCTCGTGAACACGATGATGCTAAACTGATTTCTGAAGCAGCAGCTGAGGATAATTCATTAGCGGCTATGGCGGAAG
The DNA here is from genome assembly GCA_947258695.1 of uncultured Ectothiorhodospiraceae bacterium. GTDB lineage: Bacteria > Pseudomonadota > Gammaproteobacteria > UBA6429 > Thiohalophilaceae > JAGLTQ01. Next base: position 25,907 of record CAMYJG010000029.1, read on the forward strand.
GTGGTGCAGGTGCATTAGGTCGTGGCGGTATGACGACTAAAGTGAGTGCCGCAAAGTTAGCTGCACGTTCAGGCGCCTCAACCTTAATAGCGGCAGGTAATGAAAAAAATGTTATCCAACGAATATTCGCTGGCGAACAACTTGGCACCTTACTATATGCAAAACAGAACCCGGTTGCTGCACGTAAACAATGGCTAGCCGGTCATTTGCAAATAAAAGGACAACTTATTCTGGATGCAGGTGCCGTCAGAAAACTCCGCGAATCAGGTAGCAGCTTGTTAGCTGTAGGTGTTAAGAGAGTGCAGGGTGATTTTAGCCGTGGTGAAATTGTTAGCTGTGTTTCGGAAGAGGGAAATGAAGTTGCACGGGGCTTAGTTAACTACGGTGCGGCTGATGTCGAAAAAATAAAAGGCAAAGCCAGTAATGAAATTGAGTCCATCCTGGGCTATATTGATAATGAAGAATTAATACATCGGGATAATCTTGTCCTGGTTTAAGTGAAAATACACAGCTGTTTCTTACGACAAAATTAAGCAAAGTGGAGTTGTTATGCTAAAAAATGGACTTGCAGTTTTAGGCGTACTTTCAATCATTGCTCTTATATGGGCGCTTTTTATAATACAACCTTCATATAGTCGTTTTAATACGTTTGATGAAAAAGCGTTTGCTACCTATCAGTCATTAATTAATAACATTTTAACTACGGGTAATGCTGCAGAAGCAACGGTCTGGAAAGTTAAAGTCGAAGAAGGCTTAAAGGCTTCTGAGGTTGAAGAAACCATGAAGTTTGTCGCCAATGAACATAATATAAAGAATGTTGGTGAACTACCTTTGTACAGACAAGTAGAAGCAAGTACCGGCAAGCCTTTTCGTTTTATGAAAATTTATATGTTTTGTAATGCGGTAACGGCATCAAAAATGCTGGAATATAGTGATGCATTTTCTGCGTATTTACCTTGTCGCGTTACCTTGCTAAAAGATAAGAAAGGACAGCTTTGGCTGTATTCTCTTAACATGGATTTAATGATCCATGGCGGTACACCATTACCGCCGAAGTTAAAGCAAGAAGCATTGAATGTTAAGAGGATTATTCTTGATATAATGAATAGGGGAGCGAGCGGGGAATTTTAATTCAATCAATGGTTATTTATAGTAACCATTTTTCCAGTATCAAAGATAACTCTTCTTTTGCTACAGGTTTCGACAGATAATCATCCATTCCTGTTTCAATATATTTTTCTTTGTCCCCTTCCATTGCATTTGCTGATAACGCAATAATAGGGGACATCGGAATGACATTCTCTTGCTGCATCAATCTTAGTTCTTTTGTTGCATCCAGGCCATCCATGACGGGCATTTGCACATCCATTAGCACCAGGTCAAAATGATCCTGTTTTATTTTTTCTATGGCTTCTTTTCCATTGTTAGCTATTTTATATTGGTTTATCCGTTATGTTATTTATTGCTGTGTTTTTTGTTCTATTAACAAAACTTCATAGCGAAAAGAAACCCATGAACGATTCATTTGAAATCAAATGAGCAAAAAAAAGCCGCTTAAATAAGCGGCTTTTTTTATAACGCGGTTAAACGTTAAATTACATTGCGTGAATACGAGTATTCAAACGGCTTTTATAACGTGCAGCTTTATTCTTGTGAATTAAGCCTTTGTTGCTGGTTTTATCAATAACAGAAACCGCAGCTTTAAAAGCTGTTGTTGCGTCATCTTTATTGCCAGCAGAAATCGCAGCCAATACCTTCTTCAAAGAGGTACGGAACATTGCGCGGTAGCTCGCATTGCGTTGACGGTGTGTCTCAGCCTGACGGGCACGTTTTTTTGATTGCGCTGTATTAGCCAAAGTAAGTCTCCTGACTCAAATCTAATTCTGGAAAGCCGCGTATTTTGGCGATTTCGACCGTGTTTGTCAACGTAAATCCGTATTTAATCGTGTTAATTTTACTACATTCAATTGCAGCTGGGTTGAGATTGTAGAGCGTGTTATCCTGCTAACAAATCAAGTAAAAACAGGGGCTTACCGGATAAAATAGTAATTTATCGGGTAATAGCAGGGATTAAATGGGATTATTCAGATCAACCGCTGTTGTCAGCAGTATGACCATGGTTTCACGGGTCTTTGGATTACTGCGTGATATGGTTTTTACACGTTATTTTGGTGCTGACGCCGGTACCGATGCCTT
>CAMYJG010000030.1 GCA_947258695.1 uncultured Ectothiorhodospiraceae bacterium
AAATGCATGACATCGCCGTCTTGTACTATGTAGTCCTTGCCTTCTAAACGAAGTTTACCGGCTTCTTTACATCCCGCTTCGCCGTTAAATTCAACGAAGTCATCATAAGCCATCACTTCAGCGCGGATAAAACCTTTCTGGAAATCGGTGTGGATCACGCCCGCGGCCTCAGGAGCGGTGGCACCGACTTTAACTGTCCAGGCTCTAACTTCTTTTGGACCCGCGGTGAAATAGGTTTGTAAATTCAGTAAGGAATAACCTGCTCTAATTACCCGGTTTAAACCTGGTTCTTCCAGGCCAAGCTCAGATAAAAATTCTTTTAAATCCTCGTCATCCAGTTCAACCATCTCCGCTTCAATCGCCGCGCAAACAGGAACAACAACCGAACCTTCAGCTTTGGCATGGTCCGTTACCTTGTCTAGCATTTCATTATTTTCAAAACCACCTTCGGCGACGTTTGCGATATACATGGTCGGCTTAATGGTCAACAGAAAAAACTCGTGCAACATGGCTTTGTCTTCATCATCCAGCTCCATGCCACGAACGGCTTTACCTTCATCTAAATGAGCTTTTACTTTTTCTAATAAAGCGAGTTTGGTTTTTGCTTCTTTATCACCAGACTTGGCAACCTTGCTATAACGCAGAATACCTTTATCGATCGAATCCATATCCGCCAGTGCCAACTCGGTATCAATAACTTCAACATCATCAAGTGGACTAATTTTTCCGGCAACATGAACAACATCATCATCTTCAAAACAACGCACCACGTGACAGATAGCATCTGTCTCGCGAATGTTGGCCAGGAACTTATTACCCAAACCTTCACCTTTCGAGGCACCGGCAACTAAACCCGCAATATCAACAAACTCCATGGTGGTTGGAATTTCTTTTTCCGGTTTTACTATTTCAGCCAGTTTGGTCTGGCGTGGATCAGGAATCGGTACAATACCAACGTTAGGTTCAATAGTACAAAACGGATAGTTCTCAGCCTGGATGCCTGCCTTGGTTAATGCATTGAATAAAGTTGATTTGCCTACGTTAGGTAAGCCGACAATGCCGCATTTTACGCCCATAATTTTTTCCTTTAGCCACGAAGGACACAAAGAACACCAAGAAGTTAAATTGAAACTTTCTTAATCCCTTGTTTTAATTTTACCGAATTAAAATTCAGCAAAAAACCTCGCTTTACTTTTAACAATTTTAAATATGTCATAAGTTGAGCAACATGAATATCACAAAACTTATCAACCGACTTTAGCTCTAAAACTAATTTATTCTCAACAATAATATCAGCTCGAAAACCCACTCCTAAATCATGACCGGAGTAAATAACAGGTATTTCTTTTTGTTGTTCAGCAATTAGATTTAATTTGTTTAGCTCAAGTATTAAAGCTTTTTCATAAACAACTTCTAACAGCCCTGCTCCTAATTCTTTATGAACTGTAATAGCTGCTCCAAGCACTTTTTGAATCAACTCGTCACTACAGTCTTGCATATATAACCTCCTTGTTATGATTTACTTTGTGTTCTTAGTGCCCTTCGTGGCTAATTTTTTCTATTTATCTGTATGTAGTTCATTCATGGCTTTTTGTACTTCGCCTTCGATAACTAATGGCAATACATTTAAAGCACGTTCAATATTTCGTTCTATACTGATTTGATCGTCAGTCGAGGCTTTTTTTAATACATGATTGGTGACTTTACTTTTATCACCCGGGTGACCAATGCCTATACGTAAACGTAAAAAGTTATTACCACCCATTTTGCTGGCAATGTCACGCAAACCATTATGCCCGCCATGACCACCGCCTTTTTTTAACCTTGCGGTATCCACTGATAAATCCAGTTCATCATGAACCACTAAAATTTCATCAAGATTAATTTTATAAAAATGAGCCAGTGCCTGAACGGCCTGACCACTGAGGTTCATATATGTCATCGGTTTTAATAACCAGACATCTTCACCGTCATGCTTGTAACGTGCTACCTCACCATGAAATTTTTTTTCAGGTTTGAAGCTGACGTTTTGCTGGCGAGCCAGCTCATCTAAAAACCAAAAGCCGGCGTTGTGCCGCGTTTTTTCATATTCAGAACCAGGGTTACCCAGTCCAACAATAAGAGATACGCGAGACAACGCCGGCTTCCAGTAGGGTTCAGACTGCGAGCTTATTCAGCTGCAGGTTCTTCACCACCTTCAGCTGCAGCTTCAGGAGAAGCTTCTGCTTCTTCTTCTTCATCTTCTTGTGCGCCACGAGTTACATGACATGCCGCGATTGGTTGGTCATGGCCTTCACCATGCGACAACTCAACAATTTCAACACCAGCAGGTACTGTAATGTCTGACATATGTAAGCTATGGTCGAGTTCTAATGTTGATAAATCAACTTCTAAGAACTCAGGTAAGTCTTTAGGTAAACATGCGACTTCAACATCAGACATGTTATGTGTAACCAGACCACCTTCTTTAGCACCCGGACATGCATCTGCATTAATGAAGTGTAAAGGTACATGCATGTGCAGTTTTTCAGTTGCACTTACGCGCATAAAATCAGCATGCATAACAGCAATTTTAGCTGGGTGACGTTGTAAATCTTTAAGAACAACTTGTTGCTCATCACCACCAACATTCAAAGTCAGAATGTGAGAATAAAAGGCTTCATTCTCCAGGTTGTGTAAGAATTTTTTATGATCCACAGTTAATGATTGTGGTTCTTTTCCTGCGCCGTATACTACAGCAGGAAATTTTTCTTCGTGACGCAGGCGGCGGCTCGCACCTTTCCCCAGGTCTGAACGAAGTTCGGCTTCGACTACAAAGCTTGCACTCATGATATTTCTCCAATTCACAGATACTACGAAGCTAAATAACTGCGTTGTAAGCTATTTCAAAATGCTCATGTACTAATCGTACACTCCGCTTTTTCCTTACCTTACGCCTTGTTCTTTAACTTCTCGTTATCTGTGTAACATTAATAAAACAGGTTAAATAATTAACCTGCTGTTTTGATTTCTCTTTGCGACCAAGAGAAACCTTGAAACACCTTTTATTTGATTCCCTCCCCTTGAATGGGAGGGTTAGGGAGGGGGAGTTTAAAACTCCCCTCCCCCTAACCCCCTCCCTGAGGGAGGGGGAAAGAAAAATCATCTATCAAAGGTATTATCTGTTTAGCCCGTTACTAATCTACGTATAACGAACTAACCGATTCTTCATTACTGATGCGACGCATGGTTTCGGCCAACAATTCAGCAATACTTAACTGACGAATTTTTCCAGTTGCAGCCGCTTCGGGTTGTAATGGAATGGTGTCTGTTACCACCAACTCATCCAGTTCTGAGTTTCCTATATTTTCTACCGCTGGTCCTGATAAAACAGGATGAGTGATATAAGCCACCACTTTTGCAGCGCCATGCATTTTTAATGCTCCGGCAGCAGCACATAATGTCCCTGCGGTATCCACCAGGTCATCGATCAAGATACAAGTGCGACCTTTAACATCACCGATGATATTCATCACCTTTGCTTCGTTAGCGCGTGGACGACGTTTATCAATAATCGCCAGGTCTGCATCATCGAGTCGTTTTGCTAATGCACGAGCACGCACCACACCACCAACATCTGGTGAAACAACGATCTGGTTTTCATACTTCTGGCGCCATATGTCGCCTAATAAAATAGGTGACGCATACACATTATCAACCGGGATACTAAAGAAACCCTGGATTTGATCGGCATGCAAATCAACTGTTAGTACGCGATCGGTGCCCACCGTACCAATCATTTCAGCCACGACTTTTGCGGTGATCGGCACTCGGGCTGAACGTGGACGTCTATCCTGACGTGCATAACCAAAATACGGCACAACAGCCGTAACACGTGCTGCGGAAGATCGGCGCATGGCATCCACCATCACCAGTAATTCCATTAAATTTTTATTAGTTGGCGCACAGGTTGGCTGAACAATGAACACATCCTTACCGCGGACATTTTCCATAATTTCAACCATCACTTCGCCATCACTGAACTGGCCAACAATCGCATTACCCAAAGGCATGTTCAGGCGTTTTGCTATCTCATCTGCCAACTGCGGGTTTGAATTACCCGCAAATACCATCATGTTGCCGTATGACACATTATCCCCCTGGGGATTGACTACGATTCAGCTGAAAAATCCCGCTCATATAACCGGGACTCTATTTAATATGGCTGGGGTACCAGGATTATTCGCGCTTTGCGCTCACCCACATCTTCGAAGGAGGCCGGCTGCGCCGTTCAAGCTTGTTCCACAAGCTTATCGAACCTCTTCGGTTCTCATCCTGGTATTCCAAATTTTCTTCTATCTAAGATACTTACCTTTTAATAGGTAAATAACCTTTTAAATATGGCTGGGGTACCAGGATTCGAACCTGGGAATGCTGGAATCAAAATCCAGTGCCTTACCGCTTGGCGATACCCCAATTGAACTGTTGCTTCCGATTATGCCGGAAAAAATTCTTTTAGTGGCGTCTGGTTCATGCTCTTGGCGATAAAACCATCCCACTTTTCTGATAATTCAGCAAACGCCTTTTCGGCCTGCTCCCTGTTATCAAAGGCTGCAAATACACATGCGCCTGTTCCTGTCAGCCTGGCTTCGCCATTTTTACTGTAGCGCGCCAGCTCAGTCAGTGCTTGGTCCACCTCAGGATACATCTCCCTGACTGGTTTCTCACAAACGTTTCCAGTTTGCCCTGCCAGAAAGTCGCGTATTGTAATGGTTGAGCAATCTCGCCGCAATTGCGAATTGGAAAAAACCTTGGCTGTTGAAACATTTATTTGCGGTTTTAAGACTAAAAACCACTTTTCAGGCAGATCTACCGCTTGTAGACGTTCTCCCACCCCTTCAGCCCATGCCGATTGGGCAAAAATAAAGACCGGCACATCCGCGCCAAGTTTCACGCCCAGCTGCATTAATTCCTGCTGGCTTAGGCCACAATCCCATATATGGTTTAACCCCACCAATACCGAGGCAGCATTTGAGCTACCGCCACCCAGGCCACCGCCCATGGGAAGCTCTTTCTCAACTGAAATATCAACACCAAATGCACTATCACAGTGCTGTTGCAGTAATTGAGCCGCCTTCACCACCAGGTCATCTTCAGCGGGCACCCCGGCTAAATCAGATACTCTATTTATATGGCCATCTTCACGACTTTTCAGGGTGATGGTATCCGCATAATCAAGAAACTGAAAAATGGTTTGCAACAAGTGATAACCATCCTCACGCCGGCCCGTGATATGCAGAAAAAGGTTGAGTTTTGCCGGTGCCGATATTGTGAGTTCTTGTTTCATATTTATTAATTGCCACGAAGGACACCAAGGAAAAGATTTAAAAATTTTTAACCAACGGGGCACGGGAGAAAATATCTTGCCCCGTATACCCAAGGCACTTCGTGGGGCAGGCTTTTCCCCGTGGTTCGTTTCTTTTTATTTTCCTTTGTGTTCTTTGTGTCCTTGGTGGCTCAATGTTTTTTAAATTTTTGGAATCCAGGCAGCAATTTTTAATACGCCGTCTTCAACACTATGCTTAGGCACTGCAAGATTTAATTGTTCTTTATTACCGCTGTCAGCAAAAACACGTCCCGCGGCATCAAACTTTCCATTGAAACAAGGCTCAGTAAATAATACTGGCTCAGCATCAGAAACTAAACTTACCTGGCAACCACGTTTACTCTCTTGCGGAATAAATACAAAATAATTTTCATTCGCGGAACGATAACGGCTTTTCATGCTATCAGGTTGATCACTATTCGCTGAATCCTTATCGCGTAAAAGCGTATCGAGTTTTGCTAAAGATTTGATATCTGTTTTTGTGCGCGAATAAATCCAGAAAACACCACCGGCCCAGGGTAGTTTTTTAATTTCACCTGCAACTAACTCTGTCACTGGTAACGTAATCACCCAGTTATTTTTTGATGCCTGTTTTTCATCTATTGAACTTGATGAGAAACTGGAGATAAAAGGAATCGAAATAAAAATTAATCCGACAAAAACAAGTAACTTCATTAAACCAGATAATACCTGGCGACGATTTCCAAATGCAGAAGCCATAACTGAATTAACTTTCTCCGTTGATGTTTATAAACTTTCTGCTGTTTAAGTCCCACTGATCAACAAAAATTTTTACTTTTAAGTTATAACCATCAAGGAAAATCTTTTGCGGTAATTCATGCCTTTCGACATCTAAATAACGTTTAAAACGAACACGCCAACCATCCTGTTGCAATAAAGCCAAACGTCCATAATCGTCCAGCGTTTCTTTCTCGTTTTTTATATTCCAGTTTGGTATGCCGCGCATCCAGTACAACAAGCCTTTTACAGGCATTCGTAAACCTGTCACTTCCTGCAATAACCTGTCAGGACTGTCTGCGGTAAAAAAGTTCTTATCCGAATCAACCAGCACCACACCTTCATCAGTACCCGTTAGTTGCGCGTGGCCTGTACCAAAAGGTCCGGATAAATCGAGAATGTATTTTTCATCATGCCGTTGCCAGTCCATATTTAAAAACCAGGACTCATCACCATTAATAATGGCAACCCGGCCACTTAACACCCAGTCTTTTATTTCAGACAACTCGGTTTTTCGTTGCTGCCATTTCTTATCGGGATCAGTAACGATTTCTCGGGGAGGTGTAGTAGTACAGGCCGTTAAAGACATAACAGCCAGCAGGAAAATCAGATGTTTCATTCAGTAAATTTTTGCATTACATTTCTTAACAAGTCATCGTTTGGGGCTTGTTGTAATGCTGAATTCCAGATTTCTTGAGCAGCTTCTCGCTCTCCAGCCACCCATAAAACTTCTCCAAGGTGTGCCGCAATCTCAGCATCTTTTAATTTTGCAAAAGCACGTCGCAGAAATTTTAATGCTTCATCATATTGACCTAAGCGATAATAAGCCCAGCCCATACTATCGTTAATAGCGGCATCATTCGGTTCAATCTTATAGGCTTTCTTAATATAAACCAGGCCTCTTTCGATTTGTTTGGTCTTATCAACCAGGGTATAGCCTAAGGCATTTAATGCCTGTGCATTTTCTGGCTCACGCTTAACAATACTTTCCAGGTCTTTTACCGCTTCATCTATCTTACCCAGTTTTTCAGCTGTTAAGGCACGGGCATAGAGTAAACGATTATTATCGGTTAGCTGTTGCAACGCTTCGCTGAACAACTCTAAGGCTTCTTCATATTGTTTATTGGAATTTAATATTTCACCTTCCGTTAAATAAACGCGTAACTCTTTATCTAGCGAATCCGGACTCATATTTTGTAAACGTAGACGCGCATCATCAATATCGCCTTGCTTGGCTAATATAAGCGCGATGCGTAATTCTGCTTCAAAACTGTACTGGTTGTTATGTACCTTTTGATATGCAGCTAAAGCATAGTCGAGTCTATTTTGTAACTCATAACTTTGTCCCAGGTAATACTGTGATTCAACTACTCGTTTTTGATCTTCTAATAAACGGGTAAAATACTCGGTAGCACGTTTCGGTTTGTTCATTTGCAAGGTTAATAAACCCAACGCATAACGAGCTTCATGCTGTTGAGCTTCATCATCTTCTAGAATTGAAAACTGCTCTACCGCGGCATCAAACTGCTTGGCATCAACCAGGTTGCGTGCATAAAACATTCTTAACTTAGCATTATCCGGGTGAGCTTCAACGGTTTGTTTTAAAACTACGATGGCATGTGCCTTATAACCCTGGCGTATAAAAATATTGGACTGCAGAATATATGCTTCGGTCCATTCAGGTTGCATCTTGATCACTTTCTTAATTGTTTTTAAGGCGTCATCCAGGTTTCCAACTAAAAAAGCAAGTTGACTAAATGCATACAGGGCATTTGGATTGTTCTTGCGCTTATCAATCAACCTGGTCATGACGGCCAGTGCAGCCTGCTTATCCTTTTCTTTGCTCAGCAACGAGGTAATCAACATAAAGCCCTGGCGCTCGCTGTGTTTACCGTTGTTGAGAACGTATTCAAAATGTTCCGCGGCTTCGGCAGTTTTTCCTACTCGTACCAGCAGCGCGGCCAATACCTGTCTTGCTTCAAGATTTTTCGGTTCGAGTTCATGCCAGAGGCTGGCTGCAGAAATGGCGCGTTTGTCATCGCGTGCGTAGTAGGCAATCCGGGTTGCTTGTTGTGCAACACGTGGATCACGGGTAACTTCCGCTGCCTTGGTATAAAGTGCTGAAGCAAGGCCAATTTGGCCCCGTTGTGTCGCAATTTCCGCTGACAGGAGGTAGTAAAAGACTTCACCAGAGAGCCCTGATTCGGCTTTTAAAGATTTGGGCTGAGTTTGAGTTGCGTCAGCTTGAGAAGATTCTTTGGTTTTGTTTTTAGTGGGTTTAGTGACGGTTTTTTTAGCTGTTTGCGCCTTTTTCTGGCTGTTGTTAGCCGATTTTGTGCCCGTCTGAACCGAGGCACAGCCAATTTGTAGCGATAATATGGCGGATAAAATGAGCCACTGCGCCAAATTTTGTCTTATCTTTATCATCTTATACACAACTATAACCGACTTTTTAGTGATTTACCTTTATAATACGCCGCTTAATGCAGATACGATCTCAATTTAGTCTATTTTTCAGAATATATCGGATCACAGCCAATAAACCTTTATATATGGTTTAATATGGAATTCTGCAAGTTTTTTGCCAATTTTGATGTGATTTAATCGACAGTGACCTTAATAGCCTTCGGTATTAACCATAAAACTGCTCCCGTGGATATTCGCGAGAAGGTCGCCTTTGCGCCTGAAAAAATGGAGCAAGCATTACATGAATGTATTGGAAGTGGCTCTGTCAGTGAAGCTGCCATCGTTTCCACCTGTAACCGCACCGAGCTTTACACCAATTTGAGCGAAACGGAATCCGGAAAAGAAAACGTGGATAACCTGCTGGATTGGTTTTGCCAGTATCATCACCTCAAAAAAGAAGACGTTGAGCCTTATATTTACCTGCACAGCAATAACGAAGCGGTACAACATATTTTGCGTGTCGCCAGTGGCCTTGATTCATTAGTTCTCGGCGAGCCACAGATCCTGGGGCAAATTAAAGATGCCTACAGCACCGCCAACCAGGCCGGTACCATTGGCCGCCAGCTCAACCGCTTGTTCCAGCACACCTTCTCGGTCGCCAAACAGGTCCGCACCGACACCGCAATTGGCGCCAACCCCGTGTCTGTCGCCTTTGCCGCGGTGACCTTATCAAAACGTATCTTTGCTAACCTGTCAGAACACACCGCGCTGTTAATCGGTGCCGGTGAAACCACCGAGTTAGTTGCACAACACCTTGCCAACCAGGGTGTAAAAAAGATGATAGTGGCAAATCGTACGGTCGAGAGAGCACAAAGCCTGGCCAGTACATTTGATGCCGAAGCAATTGCCTTATCCGACATGCCCGATCGCCTGGTTGAAGCCGATATCATCATTGCCTCAACCGCCAGCCAGCTGCCTATCCTTGGTAAAGGTGCGGTTGAACGTGCATTAAAACAAAGAAAACATCGCCCGATGTTTATGGTGGATATTGCGGTACCTCGTGATATTGAACCCGAAGTCAGTAGTCTTGACGATGTTTACCTCTACACGGTCGACGACTTACATGAAGTGATTGAAGAAGGCCGTCAATCACGCGAAGAAGCCGCATTACAAGCTGAAGAAATCATTACTAACCAGGTTGAGCACTTCATGGGCTGGCTACGTTCTTTAAAAGGGGTAGATACAATTCGCGCCTTCCGTGAACAAGCAGAGCTAAAAAGAGATGAGCAACTCGCCCAGGCACAAAAACAACTGGCCGCGGGAAAAGATCCGCAACAAGTCATGAATGACCTGGCCCGTACCCTGACCAATAAATTGATTCATGAGCCCAGCGCACAAATGAACCAGGCAGCCTACTCTGGGCGTAAAGAATTACTTGATACTGCGCGTGAACTTTTCAACCTCGAACCCGAAGATTAATTTCCCCACATGAAAGACTCGATTAATAATAAATTAGAAAACTTAACTGAACGCCTGGAAGAAATTAATTACCTGCTTTCAAGCCCGGAAGTGATCAGTGATCAAAATAAGTTTCGTACTTTATCCCAGGAACACGCGCAGCTGACCCCGGTTGTCAATTGTTTTTCAAATTACAAATCAACTTTCAGTGATATTACTGAAGCTAAACGCATGCTCGAAGATGATGATAAAGACATGCGTGAAATGGCCAAAGAAGAATTAAAAGAAGCACAAGCACAACTTGAAACTTTGGAAGATGAATTACAAATTCTGATGCTACCGACTGACCCTAACGATGATAAGAATATCTTTTTAGAGATTCGAGCCGGTACCGGTGGTGATGAAGCCGCGATTTTCGCCGGTGACTTATACAAGATGTATACCCGCTATGCAGAATCTAAACGCTGGACGGTAGAACTGATTAATGAAAGCCTGGGTGATCACGGTGGCTATAAAGAAGTTGTTATTCGCATCGTCGGGCATGGTGCCTATTCACGATTAAAATTTGAATCCGGTGGTCACCGCGTTCAACGTGTTCCGGAAACAGAATCACAAGGACGGGTACATACTTCAGCATGCACGGTAGTCGTTATGCCAGAAGCTGATGAAGTCGATACCATCGAAATCAATACCGCGGATTTAAAAGTCGATACCTTCCGTGCCTCGGGTGCCGGTGGTCAGCATGTTAATAAAACGGACTCGGCCATTCGTTTAACCCATATTCCATCAGGTATTGTGGTCGAGTGCCAGGATCAACGCTCTCAACATAAAAACCGCGCCCAGGCGATGAAGGTATTACAAGCAAAACTTCAGCAAATGGAAGAAGATAAAGCCGCAAATGAAGTATCCGCTACACGTAAATCACTGGTCAGTAGTGGTGATCGTTCCGAACGTATTCGTACTTACAACTACCCACAAGGGCGATTAACCGAACACCGTATCAATCTCACCTTGTATAAACTCGATGAAATCATGCAGGGTAAATTAGACGAAGTAATCGAACCATTAGTAAACGAACACCAGGCTGACCTGCTTGCTGCAATGGGTGAAGAGTAATTCACGTTTTATGGCTGCTGCTATTCAGATTAAGACACTGCTTGAAGAAGCCGCAATAAAACTACAGCCTGTTTCAGAATCATCCCGTCTTGATGCAGAACTTCTGCTTGGTTTCGTTTTAAAAAAAGAACGCAGCTTTTTTCATGCCTGGCCAGAGCATGCACTCGAACCACAACAACATACACAATTTGAATCATTGCTTAAACGCCGGCTTGAAGGTGAACCGATTGCGCATATTCTCGGCGAACGCGGGTTCTGGTCACTCAATTTAACTGTCACCAAAGATACCTTAATTCCCCGCCCTGATACTGAACGCTTAGTTGAGTTGGCGCTCGAGATTATTCCGCAAAACGCACAGTGGAAAATTTTAGACCTGGGCACGGGTACGGGTGCGATTGCTTTAAGCCTGGCCAAAGAACAGCCGGCAAGTTTTATTACTGCAACCGACCGGTCGATTACAGCGCTCGATGTAGCAAAACTCAATGCAGAAAAAAACCAGCTTACAAATATTGAATTTATTCAAAGCAACTGGTTTGAAAATTTAAGTAATCAACAATTTAATATGATTGTTAGCAACCCACCGTATATCTGTGACAATGATCCGCATCTAAAGCAAGGTGATGTCCGCTTTGAACCACTGTCTGCATTAACTTCCGGTACCGATGGTTTAGATGATATTCGAGCTATTATAAATCAGGCACCACAATATCTGTTAGCAGATGGCGCAGTGTTACTGGAACATGGCTATGATCAAGCCGATGCGGTCTGTGACTTACTAAAAACCGCTAACTTTAAAAATATTCACAGTTATAAAGACCATAATAATAATCCACGTGTTGTAACCGCCAATATTTAGTAATCCCTAATACTCTTATATAAAAGAATTAAATACTTTTATCTCACTTTTTCTATTGACCCTGCGCTTTTTAAGGTTAGGATTAAAGGTAGAGGAGGATAGATGACAAATTTCGCTAAACAACGTGATGTCATGTTTAACCCACTGCATGACGATGAAAATCAAGCGCTAACAGCCAGCAAAATGCTGATTGATCTTGATGGCATTGTTTTAGCTGATGTTGTCTCCAGCACTCACCTTATTGTTCGCTATGACCTTCGCTATTTTACCCTGCTAGATATTGAAGAACTGCTAAGCACGGTAGGCTTTCATCTTGATAACAACCTCTTACTTAAACTTAAACGTGCCCTTTATCGTTATACCGAAGAAACCGAACGCGCTAATTTAGGTTGCGTCGATGGTCAATCCAATTGTACACGTGAAGCTTATATAAACCGTTACCAACAACTTCCTCATGGTTGCAGAGATAAACGCCCGACACATTGGCGTGATTACCTGTAAAACTAACCACCAAGTGCACGAAGAACACAAAGAAAAATAAGCTTAAACCACAGGGCTCACTGGGACAAAACTTACTTCCCCTGTGCTCCCGTGTTTTTTTAATTTCTTACCTTGGTGTTCTTCGTGTACTTGGTGGTTAAATCTTTTTTTCTTCTATCTTTTAGCCTTATTTATCTTTACTCTTCACTCTATGAATGACGAACAACTATTACGCTATAGCCGGCAGATTATGTTGCCGCAAATTGATGTCGCCGGTCAGGAAAAACTGCTGGCCTCGCGGGTACTGATCATAGGCATGGGCGGACTGGGTTCACCGGTTGCCATGTACCTGGCCACGGCCGGTGTCGGCCAGCTTGTGATAGCCGATGACGATGTTGTCGAGTTATCAAACCTGCAACGGCAAATCGCTCATACCACGAGCGATATTGGTTTAACAAAAGTTGATTCGGCAAAACAAACCATTAAAAACTTAAATCCTGAAACAAAAGTCACTGCCATAAATAAACGCTTAACAAAGGAAGAACTTGCTAAGGAAATTGTTGCTGCAGATATTGTTATTGATGGCACAGATAATTTCAGCAGTCGTTTTGCGATCAACAGTGCCTGTGTAGAAACGCAGACCCCGCTTATATCAGGTGCCGCGATTCGTATGGAAGGTCAGGTCAGTGTATTTAATAAAACATCATCCAGTCCATGCTATCGTTGTTTATATAAAGATGAAGGTGAACTGGATACCAGCTGTAGTAGCAATGGTGTGTTGTCTCCGGTGGTAGGTATTATCGGTTCGATTCAGGCAACCGAAGCAATTAAAACGTTGATTGGTATCGGTGAAACACTCGATGGAAAACTGTTGATACTGGATGCATTGTATATGGAATGGCGCACCTTAAAACTTAAAAAAGATCCTCAATGCCCGGAGTGCTCAAATAGCCAATTCTAATATTGACTAAAACCCGGCGACCATTTTTTCATGCGTCTCTTTTAACGAACGCAATAACTTATTTAGCTGGTTAACATTTTTACTTTTCGCATACAGCTCCATTTCTTCTGCAAGTTCAGAAACAGTGGGATAACCAAAGTTACCGCCGGTTCCTCTCAGTTTGTGTAATAATTCTTGCAAGCGTTGCCAGTCTTCGGTAATGAGCAACGTTTCTATTTCCACCAGGTTATCTGCAACACTACTAACAAAACGTTTGATTAAGTCAGAAGATAAAGAATCATCTTCCAGTAACGCTGATTTTAAAACAGGCTTTTTAGAAGCTGCTTCCGGGTTCTCATCGAGAAACTCCGTTAAGGTCTCATTTAACTTCACCACATCTACAGGTTTGGTTAAAAAGCCATTACAGCCAGCCTTAAAACAGGCATCCTTATCTTCCTGCATCGCGTTTGCAGTGAGTGCAACGATAGGTTTGTTATATTTTTGTTTACGCAAAAGAGTAACCGCTTCCAGTCCACCCATAATAGGCATTCGCATATCCATTAAAATAAGATGAAAATCTTTCTCACTCGCAGCCTCAACGGCAAGTTTTCCATTTTCAACTATCGTTACCTCGGCACCCATGCGTCGTAAGTAAATCAAGAGCAGCTGTTGATTATCCGGGTTATCTTCTGCCAGTAACACATGGCCAGATAAATGTCCTTTAGGAAAAATGTTTGCTTTTTGTAGATGAATATCCGGCAAATGCTCTTTATCAAAAACGATATTAGTCCCTTCAGGTATTTCCGGTTCAAGGCTCAGTTTAAACTTACTACCTTTACCCGGTTTACTGGAAACCGTTAAAGAGCCATTCATTTTTTCTGCCAGGATTTTTGACAATGAAAGGCCTAAACCTGTACCACCAAATTTTCGTGTGGTCGATGAATCTGCCTGGCGGTAGGCCTGAAAAATTAGTTTTTTATTTTCATCTGAAATGCCAATACCACTGTCTATCACTTCAAATACAATACCATTACCACCATCATCACAATCACAACTGACATTGATAATCACGTAGCCACTTTCAGTAAATTTAATTGCGTTGTTACATAAGTTAATTAATATTTGCTTTAGCCGTAACACATCATTATTCATTTTTTCAGGTAAAGGAAAAATGTAGTTAACTGAAAAATTTAATCCTTTATCAGTGGCTGCCGGTCGAACCAGCTTTTCGATATCGGCTAACATATCGAATAGTGAAAACGTTTCATGATCAATTTCCAGTTTATTCGCTTCAACCTTTGAAAGATCTAATATATCGTTAATAATTTGTAATAAATGTTTACCACTACGAATAATCACCTGGATAGAATTATCTCGTTGCTCAGGAGTTTGTTCTTTAAACAAGGTTGTTTCTGCAAAACCAATAATCGCTGTTAACGGTGTTCTGATTTCATGGCTCATAGTTGCTAAAAATTCAGATTTTTGTATGGTTGCGTCTTCAGCCCTGGTATAAGCTTCTTCAAGCGCCTTGTTATTGGCGATAACACAACGCCCAACATAACGACTGACCAACATGGCGATAATAAATGTGATGACACCGAGTAAGGAAATCCAGTAAATAGAATCATCAAATTGTTGACGACTAAAATTCAATGCCGCCTCATCCTGGGATTTTTGCAGCTCGACGAATTTAGTTAAGGTCTGTAAAAGTTCAGACTGGTATTTCTTTGCCTCATTAATAACTTTGATAATTTCTGTTTTAGCTTCTCCATCATCAAACATATTGGCCGCTTTATCGTTAACCGGCTGTGATTTCAACGCTTGTTGATCGAGTAAGAGATGAATTTTTTTCTCTTCATCACTCATAGGAAGATTATGTAATGCTTGGCGGGCCTGGCGATATTCAGCCGCAATATTATAAAATTTTTGGATTTTAGTATCTAACTCAAAAAGATCATCCGTGACTAACATGGACAACAGCAAATTCTGACGCAGCCGAATGGTATCGTGCATGGTATGAGCATAATCAATCTTTTGATCATACTGTTTAATAAGATCGAGTACTTTTTCATTGGAGCCTTTAATCTGTCCAAGCCAGATAAAGACCAGAATGGTCATAAGAAAGATGACCGCAAAAAAACCGAAATAAACCGTCTTTTTCATAAAATCAGCTAACCGTTTTGACTAATGTCCCTTAGTTATCGTAAATTCCATTTTACCTTAATACTCTTATTTAAAGTATGTATTATTCATGAATTGAATAAAAATTACCGTGCTTAATTCAAAAAAATGCGCATTTCTGTATTAGTTTATTATTAAATACAAAAATTATTGTTCGGTTTGCGGCGCAGGATGAGGGATTTCTGAGCTAAAAATTTGCTCGGCATCAACCGCATCGAAGCTGTATTTGTGATTACAAAACTCACATGCAACTTCAATAGTGCTTAATTCTTCAATCATGCTTTTTACTTCATTCACTCCCAACGAACGCAGCATGTTTACCACGCGATCACGTGAGCAGCTACAGCGAAATGAAATAGCCTCAGCCGGGAAAAGCCGTACATCTTCCTCATGAAACAGGCGATGTAGAATCTCTTCAGGTTCCAGCTGTAATAATTCTTCCGTTTTTATGGTCGATGACAATTGCTGAATCCGGTTCCAACCATCGAGGTCGATATTTTCTTCATTGTCATCAAATGAAAGTATATTCGAACCCGACTTAACCTTTTCAGTGTCTGGTAATTTTTGAATTAACAAACCAGCCGCCTTTTCCTCATCAGCCGCTAACCAGATATCGGTATCGAGCTGTTCAGAACGCAGTAAATAATCGGTTAATGCCGAGGCTAAATTCTCCCCCGTTAATTCAACAATACCCTGGTAACGCTCACCCTGGTCTGGCTCCAGTGTAATGACCAACTGTGCTTCCCCAAAAAGCCCGTGCAATGTTTCATCAGGAAAATTTTCACAACCCTCTTTCACCTTTGCCGTGGCGCGCAAGGTTTTCTCAGTGGTTCCTTCGACCACCAGCAAAGTAATAGGACCATTACCCTGGATCTGGGCAATTAACTGACCCTCAAACTTAAGCGTTGCAATTAACAAACTTACTGCTGACATTAATTCACCGAGTACTCTTTGTACTGGCAGAGGGTAATCATGTCGTTCACGCACTGCCTGCCACGTTGCATCCAGGTGGACAAGCTCACCACGAACGGCAAGGTTTTCAAAAAGGAATCGTCTGAGTTTGTCTTTCATAATATATAACCAAAAAAAATACTTGCCACCAAGGACACGGAGCACACAAAGAAGATCAAAAAATTAACCATTGGGAGCAGACTCTCCCCTGTGACCTCTGAGGTTAAAAGTTTTAAATGTTTTTCTTGGTGTGCTCCGTGTCCTTCGTGGCTAAACGTTATTTAAGCTTATCGCGAATCATTTGGTTCAATTGTCCCGGGTTGGCTTTGCCTTTTGATGCCTTCATACATTGTCCAACAAAGAAGCCAAGGACTTTCTCTTTACCCGCTTTAAACTGTTCAACCTGTTCCGGATTAGCGGCAATAATTTCATCAACAATAGCTTCAATAGCACCAGTATCGGTAATTTGTTTTAAACCTTTGCTGTCAATAATGGCATCGGCATCACCTTCTCCTTTCCACATTGCTTCGAACACTTGCTTGGCAATTTTTCCAGAGATGGTATTGTCTTTGATTCTAGTGATTAACAGAGCTAACATCTCTGCCGTTACCGGGCTTGAAGCAATATCGGTATCTTCTTTATTCAGGTAACCCGATAATTCACCGATAACCCAGTTTGCTGCGAGTTTCCCATCACCACATTTTTCAGCAACCACTTCAAAGTACTCTGCCATCTCACGTGACGAGGTTAGCGTACTGGCATCTTCAGCCTTTAAGGCAAAGGTTTCGACAAAGCGCGCTTTTTTAACATCGGGTAACTCGGGTAAATTTGCTTTAAGCTCATCCACAAACTCCTGAGAGATTTTTACTGGTAATAAGTCAGGACAAGGGAAGTAACGGTAATCATTTGCTTCTTCTTTTGAACGCATCGAACGCGTTTCATCTTTATCGGCATCATACAAACGGGTTTCCTGAACCACGCTGCCGCCTGCTTCGAGTAAATCTATCTGCCGTTCGACTTCTATGTTAATCGCGCGCTCGACAAAACGGAACGAGTTAATGTTTTTTAACTCGGCACGAGTACCAAATTCTTTTTGTCCTTTAGGGCGAACCGAGACATTGGCATCACAACGAAATGATCCTTCCTGCATATTGCCATCACTAATGCCAATGTAACGCACCAGGGAATGCATTTTACGCATATAGGCCACGGCTTCTTTAGCAGACGACATGTCCGGCTCAGATACAATTTCGAGTAAAGGAGTACCGGCACGGTTTAAATCGATCCCTGTCATACCCTGGAAATCTTCATGCAAAGATTTACCGGCATCTTCTTCTAAATGCGCACGCGTCACGCCGACAACTTTGGTCGAGCCATCTTCGAGTTCAATAGTTAACGAGCCTTTGCCAACAATTGGATAATCCATTTGTGTAGTCTGGTAGCCTTTTGGTAGATCGGGGTAAAAATAATTTTTTCGATCAAAAGCTGAGGTCATACCAATTTCAGCATCGAGTGCTAAACCAAACTTCACCCCCATGGTAATAGCTTCTTTATTAAGTACCGGTAAAACACCGGGCAAGCCTAGATCAACAGCACAAGCCTGGGTATTGGGTTCTGCCCCATAGGCGGTTGCCGCGCCAGAGAAAATTTTACTTTTGGTCGCAAGTTGCGTGTGAATCTCAAGACCAATAACTGTTTCCCATTCCATATCTTTTACCTTACTAATAATTACTTGCCACGAAGGACACAAAGAACACCAAGAAAACAAATAAACCACTGGGAGCACGGGGTACACGGGGAATTCATATTATTTTTCCCAGTGTCCCCCGTGGTTAAAAGCTTAAAGTTTTTTCTTCGTGTACTTGGTGTCCTTTGTGGCTAATTTTTTTATTTGTACGCTTCGGGCATTTGTTTATGCCAATCTGTTGTTTGTTGATATTGATGTGCAACATTCAATAAACGTGACTCGTCAAAATGATCACCAATGATTTGCAAACCAACCGGTAAATTATTAGCAAAGCCACATGGCACCGACATACCCGGTAACCCTGCGAGGTTAGTTGCTATGGTATAAATATCTGACAAGTACATCGAAACAGGATCATCTGATTTCTCACCGGCTTTAAACGCAACCTCTGGTGAAGTCGGTCCCATAATGACATCCACTTTTTCAAATGCCTGCTTAAAGTCATCACTGATTAAACGACGAATTTTTTGTGCTTTTAAATAATAGGCATCGTAATAACCGGCCGATAATGCATAGGCACCAATCATAATACGGCGTTTAACTTCGTCACCAAAACCTTCGCCACGACTACGCTTATATAAATCTTCCAGGTCTTTAGGATCTTCACAGCGATAGCCATAACGTACGCCATCAAAACGTGAAAGGTTTGATGAACATTCTGCCGGGGCAATAACATAATACGCTGGAACCGATAAATGCGAATTCGGTAAACTGATGTCGACCACTTCAGCACCCATTTTTTTATATTCAGCAATAGCGTCTTCAACGACTTTCGCCACATCTGCATTTAAACCTTCACCAAAATATTCTTTCGGTAAACCAATTTTTAAACCTTTTAGATCCTGGTTTAAGTTAGCGGTGTAATCAGGCACCTCTTTTTCAATACTGGTGGAATCTTTTTCATCAAAGCCCGCCATCACGTTTAACATCATCGCGGCATCTTCGGCCGTTTGTGTGAAGGTGCCGGCCTGGTCCAGGCTAGAAGCAAATGCGATCATGCCGTAACGAGAGACACGACCATAAGTTGGTTTTAAACCGGTAATGCCACAAAGTGCGGCAGGTTGACGAATAGAACCACCGGTATCTGTACCGGTCGAGGCCGGAACCAACCGTGCGGCAACACAAGCAGCCGAACCACCCGATGAACCACCCGGAACAGTGGAGGAATCCCACGGATTTTTTACCCCACCATAAAAACTGGTTTCATTTGATGAACCCATGGCAAACTCATCCATATTAGTTTTACCCAACATCACTGAACCGGCCTGGTTAAAGTTATGAATGACCGTGGCATCATAAGGTGCAATAAAATTATCCAGCATTTTCGAACCACAGGTGGTTTTAATACCGTTAGTACAAAAAATATCTTTTTGTGCGAACGGAATGCCGGTTAAAGCAGATGCGTTACCTTTGGCGATAGATTCATCTGCCACACGTGCTTGCGCCAGGGCATGATCTTCACTTACGGTAATGAAACTATTTATATCAGGATCAAATTCTTTGACGCGTTGCAGAAAGCTTTTAGTCAATTCTTCACTGGAAAAATCGCCTTTTTTTAACCCGGCGGCTAGTTCAGCAATGGTTTTACTATGCATGTTGTTACTCTTTCAATTTCTATGGAATGCTTTACGTTTGTTTCCCCCCTCCCCCAGGGAGGGGGTTAGGGGGAGGGAACTTTATATTTTTACTCAATAACTTGTGGTACCAGGTATAAGCCCTTTTCCACTTCAGGTGCATTTTTTTGGAAATGCTCACGTTGATTTTCTTCGGTCACCACATCTTCTCGCAAGCGTTGGTAAGCATCTTGTGGATGCGCCATTGCAGACACATTTTCGGTGTCCACCGCGTTCATTTGCTCGACCAGCTCGAGAATGCTGGAAAGACTTGCGGCATATCCAGGGATATCTTCTTCTGCAATGGCCAGGCGTGCCAAATGCGCTATTTTTTCAACGTCATTTTTATCCAGTGACATGGGGTTTTAGCTCCAATTCTCTCTTTAAATCATAGGCCCTGTGATAGGCTCGGCAAATTCTACCAGTTATCATTACAGGCTGCTTGCTCATTTGGCCCTTATTAATTAAAGTAGCAACCAGATTTTGTCTTTTAATTACTATAAGAACTATTAATTATGTTTTCACGCCTTCGGGGACTTTTTTCAAACGATATTTCTATCGATCTGGGTACTGCAAATACCTTAATTTACGTTAAGGGACAGGGTATTGTGCTTAATGAACCTTCCGTGGTCGCGATTCGCCAGGAGCGCGGACCCGGTGGACCTAAAAGTATTGCCGCTGTCGGTACAGATGCAAAACGCATGTTGGGACGGACTCCGGGCAATATCGTCGCCATTCGCCCAATGAAAGACGGTGTTATTGCTGACTTTACGGTCACCGAAAAAATGCTGCAGCATTTTATTCGCAAGGTGCATGAAGAACAAACCCGTTTTTTCCGCCCAAGCCCGCGTGTATTAATCTGCGTACCCTGCGGTTCAACCCAGGTAGAACGCCGCGCGATTCGTGAGTCGGCAAACGGTGCCGGTGCACGCGAAGTTTATTTAATTGAAGAGCCCATGGCGGCAGCGATTGGCGCAAAAATGCCGATTTCAGAAGCCAGTGGTTCGATGGTACTGGATATTGGTGGTGGTACCACCGAGGTCGCGGTTATTTCATTAAACGGTATCGTTTATTCCGCCTCGGTTCGAATTGGTGGTGACCGTTTCGACGAAGCCATTATCAGTTATATCCGTCGTAACTATGGCAGCTTAATTGGTGAATCAACTGCTGAACACATCAAACAAGAAATTGGTACGGCCTACCCGGGCAATGAAGTGCGCGAAATGGAAGTACGCGGCCGTAACCTCGCCGAAGGTATTCCAAGAAGTTTCACCTTAAACAGCAACGAAGTGTTAGAAGCCTTACAAGAACCATTAAGTGGCATAGTCAGCGCGGTAAAAACAGCCTTAGAGCAAACTCCGCCTGAACTCGCATCTGATATTGCTGAACGCGGTATTGTGCTTACCGGTGGTGGTGCCTTATTGCATGACCTTGATCGCTTAATCATGGAAGAAACTGGCCTACCCGTTAGTATCGCAGAAGATCCGCTTACCTGTGTGGCTCATGGTGGTGGTATTGCATTGGAAATGATTGACGAACATGGTGGTGACTTATTCAGCCTTGAATAAGTTCTACCTGCTTGCTTGTTCTTACAAGCAAGCCAAGCAACATATAATTCATAAAATAATAACCATATATAAGTTTAATACTGAACCATTGGAGGCATAGCTCATTAAACTTTTATTTATCCAGGGTCCATCAATTGGTTACCGATTAATTCTTCTGGTGTTGTTATCCATCACCATCATGACACTGGATCACCGCACCACCTACGTTAATACCCTGCGCTCGAGTATTGCTGTTCTGGTTTATCCTTTTCAGTACATGGTCAACTTTCCGGCCAATGTCAGTGACTGGGCCTCAGACAGTTTTAGTAGTCGTAAAACTTTACAGGAAGAAAACGCGACATTACGAACACAGAACCTGATTTTAACTACCCAGCTGCAAAAACTTAACTTTATCGAATCAGAAAATATCCATTTAAGAAGCTTACTGGAATCTTCAAAACGTGTGGGAGAACGAATCCTGATCGCCGAGTTACTGTTTGTCGATATGGATCCATACAAACAACAAGTTACCATTAATAAGGGCTCCGCCTCGGGGGATGATATTTATCCCGGGCAACCCTTTGTTGACGCCAGGGGTGTGATGGGAAAACTCATTCATGTTAACCCGTTCTCAAGTACCGCTATATTAATTACTGATCCCAGCAATACCTTGCCGGTGCAGGTCAACCGCAACGGTTTGCGTGCTATCGCACAAGGCACAGGTCACCAGACACGTTTAGAAATACCTTACTTACCCAATAATGCTGATATTAAAGTGGGTGATCTACTGGTGACTTCCGGCCTGGGTTGTGTTTTCCCTGTAGGTTACCCGGTTGCAACCATCACTGAAATTAATATTGATCCAAGCTTACCTTTCGCAGAAGTACTGGCAGCACCTGTTGCTGAACTCGATCGTAGTAGTGAAGTCTTGCTGGTGTGGCCCGGTGGCAAAGCCAAACCTAACCCGGCAAACCCTTGTCAGGTAGATAGTGAGTTAAAATTAGAAAACGACTCACCCGTAGAAGAAAATACTGCTGCAGGAAATAAAGCCTCATGAAAAAAGCAACGACACATGGCGGCAATATTATTTTATTTAGCTTTATCATCGCGTTTATATTAAGCATGGTGCCATTACCCCACATACTGCAATCAGTTCGTCCCGAGTTTGTTCTTATTGTCTTAATCTATTGGTGTATCGCCTTACCCAACCGGGTCGGTGTTGGTATTGGCTGGATAGCTGGCCTGGTGTTTGATGTTTCATCCGATGCTCTGCTCGGACAACACGCTTTAACCTTTGCCTTGATAGCGTATTTAGCCATTAAGTTACACCAACGAATTCGTGTTTTCCCTGTCTGGCAACAAGCCTTAACTGTTTTAGTATTAATGATGTTCCAGGCAACAATCACCTTATGGATTAAAGGTATGATCGGTACTGCCCCCCCATTCACTGATTTCATACTACCCGCGTTAAGCACCGCTTTATTCTGGCCAATTGGTTATATATTAATGCGCCAGGTTAGACGTTATTACCAGATTAATTAATGGCATTTGATAACCAGCAAAGACTCAAGGATCATTTCCATGAGACCATGATATTTAACCAGCGAACCCTGATTGCTGGCGTCATCATGTTCTTGTTGTTAATTCTATTATTAAGCCGGCTGGTTTATTTACAAATCACCAACCAACAACATTACGCAACGCTATCTGATAATAACCGGGTTAGTATTCGTCCGATTCCACCGACCCGCGGACTTATTTTTGATCGTAATGGTGTTTTACTGGCACAAAACTTACCCAGTTTTACCCTGGAAATCGTTCCCGAACACGTTGAAAATTTAGATAAAACATTAGCCACACTAAAGCAGCTAATCAGTATCAGCGATGAAGATTTAAAACGTTTTCATAAAAACCGTCGTAAAAAAAGACGCTTTGAAGGTGTGCCGCTACGTTTTCGCTTAAATGAAGAAGAAGTGGCACGAATTTCTGTACAACAGGACCAGTTAGATGGCGTCCTTATCAAGGCACAACTCTCACGTCATTATCCACAAGGCAAACTTGCTTCTCATGCAGTTGGTTACGTGAGTCGAATTAATGAAAATGAACTGCAAAAACTCAATGCCTCTAATTACAGTGCCACTACCCATATCGGTAAAGTGGGGATTGAACGTACTTACGAAACTTTATTACATGGTAGTGTTGGTTTCCAGCATGTTGAAACCAATGCACAGGGACGCGTGTTACGGGTACTGGATCGTACCTTACCCATTTCGGGTAAAAACCTGTTTTTAAATCTCGACAGTAAAGTACAGGCCATTGCTGAACAAAGCCTGGCCGATAATAATGGCGCCTTAGTGGCTATCGATCCACGTGATGGTTCTGTACTGGCCATGGTCAGCGTGCCGGTTTACGATCCTAACCTGTTTGTGCATGGCATTAGTAGTGTGGACTATAAAGCTCTCAGCACTTCGCCAGAACGGCCACTGTTTAACCGTGCGTTACGTGGCCAATACCCTCCCGGTTCAACGGTGAAACCTTTCCTGGGGTTAGCCGGCTTAGAACTGAACCTGTTACAACAACATCATGAACTCGATTGCCCTGGCTGGTACATGATAAAAAGTGATGAACGCCGTTACCGTGACTGGAAAAAAGAAGGGCATGCCGATACCGACTTGTTTAAAGCGATTACTGAATCGTGTGATGTTTTCTTTTATGATTTATCCGTCACGTTAGGTATCGACAACATGTCATCTTATCTTGCCAAGTTTGGCCTGGGACAAAAAACCGGGATTGATATACGCGGTGAACTGGCTGGACTAAATCCTTCTCGCGAATGGAAACGCCGTAATCGAAATTTACCCTGGTTTCCCGGTGAAACCCTTATCACAGGTATCGGCCAGGGCTTTATGCTAACCACGCCGATTCAACTTGCCAGTGCAACAGCCGCCATTGCGATGATGGGCGAGCGCTATAAACCACGCATGCTATACGGGATACAGGATGAACAAAAAAGTCCGATCATAAAAACTCAAGCAAAACCATTAAAAGCCGTACCGGTCAGTGATGAAAAAAACTGGCGTTATGTTATTGATGCAATGAAAAACGTGGTACATGGTTTACACGGTACCGCACGCGGCATTAAATATAACTTAAAATATCCTATTGCAGGCAAAACAGGTACCGCACAGGTGTTTGGTATTGCGCAGGATGCCGAGTATAAAAAAGAAGAGATCGCAAAAAAATTACAGGACCATGCCTTATTTATTGGTTATGCCCCGTTTGATGATCCAAAAATTGCGGTCGCCCTGATAGTTGAGAACGGCGGTAGTGGTGGTGCCGTCGCTGCACCGATTGTGCGTAAAGTAATGGATGAATATTTATTAAAGCTGGATAAAAACCCGGTTAAAAATGTTCTTGAAAACAGTGGAGAAACAGCACAATGAACTGGCAAAGTGATTCGAGCTCCACAAATTTTCGTGAAGAAAACCGCTTAAGTGCGGGACGCCGGCTTTTTTACCGCTTCCATATCGATCTACCATTATGGATTGGCATTATATTGCTCTCTGCTATGGGCATGGTGGTACTTTATAGTGCCGGCGATAAGAGTGTTGAATTACTTAACCGCCAGTTTGTTCGCCTGTTTATTGCTTTTATCGTTATGCTAGCCGTCGCACAAATTAATCCAAGTACCTTAAAACACTGGGCGCCCTGGATGTATGGCATCGGCTTGCTCATGCTAATTGCCGTATTACTATTAGGTGAAGTTGGTAAGGGCGCACAACGTTGGTTAAACCTGGGATTATTCCGCTTTCAACCTTCCGAATTAATGAAAATCGCGGTACCTATTATGGTTGCCTGGTATTTAGCCGAAGCGCCATTACCGCCAAGGCGAGGCCGCCTTTTCATTGCCGCTATTATGGTTATTGTGCCGACACTACTTATCGCCAAACAACCCGACTTAGGCACCTCGGTATTGATCGCTTCATCCGGTTTTTTTGTTTTATTACTGGCTGGCCTTGGCTGGAAACTGATTTTTAGTGTTACCGCACTGATGGCTGCCAGCGCACCGATATTCTGGAACTACTTGCTGCACGATTATCAACGCCAACGCATTCTTACCTTTATTAACCCTGAAACTGATCCACTTGGTTCGGGTTACCACATTATCCAGTCCACGATTGCCATTGGTTCAGGGGGACTTTATGGCAAAGGCTGGCTCAATGGCACCCAGGCCCATCTGGATTTCTTACCGGAACGATCCACCGACTTTGTATTTGCCGTATTCAGTGAAGAATTCGGCTTCCTCGGCACACTGGTGTTATTAGCCCTTTATATTGCGGTGATTAGCCGCGGTATCGTGATTGCCGTGAATGCCCAGGATACTTTCTCGCGATTAGTTGCTGGTAGTCTCACTTTGACCTTTTTTGTCTATGTTTTTGTTAACATTGGTATGGTCTCTGGCATACTACCCGTAGTGGGACTCCCCCTCCCTTTGATTAGTTACGGTGGTACATCGATGGTGACTATTATGGCAGCCTTCGGTATATTGATGTCGATACAAACACATCGCAGACTGGTATCTGCATAAAATTATTAAAGAGTTGTAATGAAATTAATTCGGCTATTAACACTTAACCTTTTTTTAATATTTGGCCTGTTACTGTCAACCACAGTCGCGGCCTCTGACTTTTCTAATAAAAAAACAGTAAAAGTCTTTATTAATGAAATGGTGAAAAAACATAAATTCAATAAGCAGTATTTAGAAAAGCTATTTTCCCGGGCAAAACTCTATGACTCTATCTTAGAAGCCATTGCTCGACCTGCCGAAAGTAAACCGTGGTACCAGTATCGCCCCATTTTTGTTACCAATAAGCGCGCACAAGGTGGCATTGAATTCTGGAAGAAAAATGCCAAAGCACTGGCTCGTGCAGAAAAACGCTATGGCATCCCACAAGAAATTATCGTTGCAATTATCGGCGTAGAAACGCGTTACGGAAAGCACGCCGGCGCTTACCCGGTGTTTGATTCACTGGCAACTCTCGCCTTTGCCTATCCACCTCGTGCCAAGTTCTTTAGAGGTGAACTGGAACAGTTTTTACTGATGACCCGCGAAGAAAATTTTGAAGCGGGCAAACTAGTCGGCTCCTATGCCGGCGCAATGGGCATGCCGCAATTTATTTCCAGCAGCTTCCGCAGCTACGCGGTTGATTTTGATGGTGATGGCAAACGTGACCTGTGGAATAACCCGACCGATGCGATTGGTAGTGTCGCTAATTATTTTCGTAAACACCGCTGGAAAACCGGGCAACCGATTACTCACAAAGTAGAGGTTCATGGAGAGCGGCACAAGAGCTTAATCACCAAAAGTTTAAAGCCTTCTCATACTCAACTCGAGTTATTAGTGAACGGGGTTATTTTGCCAAGCAAGCTGGAAAAAGACTTAAAAGGTAAGTTACTTAGCCTGAAAAAAGCAAAAAATGCAGAATATTGGGTGGCCTGGAATAACTTTTATGTCATAACCCGCTATAATCATAGTGCGCTTTATTCAATGGCGGTGTATCAACTTAGCCAGAAAATAAAACAGGGTTACCTGAAGCAGTAAATTTATATAAATGGAATCCGTGATGAGATTGCCACGGTCATGTTATGAACTCGTTTATGCCCGTTCTTTGGGTACAATGACATGCTCTTCATTGTCATTGCGAGCCATGTTTTATGGCGAAGCAATCTCATAAATCTGCCAGCTAAGTGAAATTTATAACGGGCTGTATAATGTTATTAATTCTTAACAAGAAACCTTATTTAATCATACTAATTGCCATAGTGTTACAGGCCTGTTCTTCCTCCAGCCGTTATAAAATCAACCAGGATCATGGTCCATCCGACCCGGTAGATGTCAGTGATATCAAAAATGCGATTCCTAAAGCTGAACCACGCAGCAAATACGGTAATCCTAAAAATTATAAAGTCTTAGGTAAGTGGTATAGCGTCATGCCAAGCAGTGCCGGCTATACTGAAAAAGGCATTGCTTCATGGTACGGTAAAAAATTTCATGGCCACCGTACTTCCAGTGGTGAAACCTACAACATGTATGCCATGACAGCAGCCCATAAAACCTTACCGTTACCAACCTATGTCCGGGTCACACACCTGGAAAATGGCCGTAGTGTCATCGTTAAGGTGAATGATCGCGGTCCTTTTCATAATAACCGTATCATAGACTTATCATATTCAGCTGCAAAAAAACTCGGGGTAACCGCAAAAGGGACCGGCGCTGTAGAAGTGAGCGCGATTAACCCGGAAACCTACCGCAAAAAACAGCCCTATCAACCAAAAATAAAACGCCCCTCGGCATTATCAACTTATCCAGTTAAAAACCAATATAAATTATTCCTTCAGGTTGGTGCATTTAACAGCCAGAAAAATGCGCATAAACTACACAAACGTTTAAGCCGCATGTTTAAGCAACAACAAATCCATTCAGATTTTGCCTCCGAAAAAAATATCTACCGGGTGCGTATTGGCCCCCTCGCCAGCGTGGCTATTGCGGATAAACTCTCGGTTTACCTGAATAAGAAAGGTATTCCAACCGCTCAAATCGTCATAGATTAGTCTTTTGCTCTACAAGTAGCACTCTTTTCCATTTGCGACCTATGACTAGGTTTAGTGCCG
>CAMYJG010000031.1:0-18724 GCA_947258695.1 uncultured Ectothiorhodospiraceae bacterium
TCGAACGTGCCGGTACGAAAGCCGGTAATAAAGGTGAAGAAGCTGCATTATCTGCGGTTGAAATGGTTAACTTGTTACGTAACATTACATAATACTGGAGTTTACGTGTCTATAACCAGTGATCGCAGTCGTGCCCGTCGTTATGCTGTTCAGGCGTTATATGAATGGCAGGTGTCCGGCAATTCACCTAAAGAAATTGAGCAACAATTTTTAATTGAGCATCATACTCGTAAGTTTGATCGTCCCTATTTCAACGAGTTATTGATGGGAGTCAGTGAGCAAGCAGACGAGCTGGATACAGAAATAGCGCCATTGGCTGATCGTCCCTATAATGAAATAGATATCGTTGAGAAAGCGATACTCAGGTTAGGGTGTTTTGAATTAAAAAATCGAATTGATATACCATACCGGGTTGTCATCAATGAAGCCATCGAGTTAACTAAAACATTTGGCGCTGATAAGGCACATCGTTTTGTTAACGGCACCATGGATAAGCTTGCTGAAAAGCTACGCCAAGTTGAGGTTGCCGCCAAAAAGGGCGGTTAAGTCATTTATGCCGTCTGAGTTTGATATCATCCGGCAATATTTTACTTTACCTGTTATTGGCAGTGTTCGTACAGATGTTGAGTTAGGCATCGGCGATGATGCTGCCATTCTATCTGTTCCTGAAGGCCATCATTTAGTTCAATCTGTAGATACCCTGATATTAGGGGTACATTTTCCTGCTGAAACTTCAGCTGAAGATATTGCTTATAAAGCTTTGGCCGTTAACTTAAGTGATATGGCAGCCATGGGCGCAGAGCCAGCATGGTTTGCTCTCGCGATTACCTTACCTGATGATAACGAGAAATGGTTAAAAGCGTTTAGCAAGAGTCTTTCAATGCTGGCGAAACAATACAATGTTCAACTTATTGGTGGTGATACCACTAATGGCCCACTTAGCATATCAATTACTATTAATGGCTTTGTTCAGAAAAATAAAGCATTGAGACGTAATTCAGCTCAAGCCACCGATAAAATTTATGTATCCGGTACTATCGGTGACGCTGCATTAGCATTAGCTGCCTGGCAAGAACAATGTTTGTTACGCGATGAAAGTGTTCCTTATTTACAACAAAGATTAAACCGGCCACAAGCCCGGGTTGAGCTTGGTTTGGTGTTACGAGAGTATGCAAGTTCTTGCATTGATATTTCTGATGGACTTATAGCTGATCTTGGACACATTATAGATAGTAGCGATGTCGGGGCACGAATTACTTTCGATGATATTCCATTATCAAACGAGTTTAAGTTAAATTTAACCGATGAAGCATTAATTATTCCGCTTGTCTTAGCAGGGGGGGATGATTATGAGTTATGTTTTACAATTCCTGTGGCTAAGCAAATTGCATTTGAGAAAATAATAAAAGAAAACAATATATTGGTCAGCTGTATTGGTGAAATTGAAAGCCAACAGGGTATTCGTTGTATTAAAGCAGACAAAGAAATTGAACTACATGAAAGTGGTTATCAACATTTTACTCATTCTTAAATAAAAAGGCCGTATTGTGAATAAGCCTCGTGATATTATATTTCATCCTATACACTTTCTAAGTTTGGGACTTGGTTCTGGTCTTTCACCTTTTGCACCGGGTACTGCTGGTACAATACTGGCTGTATTGCTTTATATTCCTCTCTCAACACTGTCTTTCTGGTTATATGTTGCTGTTTTAGTACTTGGTTCACTACTTGGTATCTATTTATGTGAAAAAACTTCAGCTAAACTAGGTGGACACGATCATCCAGCCATCGTTTGGGATGAATTCTTAGGTTACTGGTTGACTATGTTATTTGCCCCAGCGGGTTGGCAATGGATTGTGACAGGATTTGTGTTATTTCGTTTATTTGATATATGGAAACCCTGGCCAATCAGTGTTGTTGATCGCAAAGTAAAAGGCGGGCTGGGAATAATGCTGGATGATTTAATAGCAGGAGCCTATGCTTTAGGTGTTATGCAAATACTCTATTTTTACATTTGATGTAATAGTATTACTTAAGGAAAAGATAATGTGTTTTGACAAATCAATAATTAAATTTTTATTAGTGATCAGTTTATCTGTGTCGACATCAGTATTTGCCAATGATGTTGAAATTGTTAAGGTTGTGCTTACCAAGCAGACTGGCACATGGCGCGCTGATGTTACCTTAAAACATGCAGACGAAGGTTGGAAACACTATGCTGATGGTTGGCGATTGGTCGATGCCGACGGTAATGAAATAGGAATGCGTACGTTATACCACCCACACGTTAAGGAACAACCATTTACCCGTTCCTTAAGGGATTTTCAAATTCCAGCAAAAACTAAGATACTCTTTGTTGAAGCACGTGATTTAAAACACGGTTGGTCTGCAAATAAAGTGCGGATTGATATGACTAAAAAATCAGGCGCTAAGTATACGATTAAATACCGATAAATTATTATCATGAAAATAATCACCCTTAGTTTTATTGTTTACTTTTTATCACCGCAAATTATTTTTGCGACAGATATTTTTGTACTTGGCTTATTTAAAAATAAAGCAATTGTGAAAATTGATGGTAAGCAGCGAACCTTAAAGTTAGGAAAAAAAAGCCCAGAAGGGGTAACTCTTATTTCAGCAGATAGTTTTACTGCTATTCTTGAGATTAACGGCAAAGAGCAGGAGTTTAAACTCGGGCAGAAAGTCAGTACCAGTTTTAAACAAAAGATACTTGCCGAGGCAAAAATTATGCCTGTTAATGAGATGTATACGACTATGGGTTTTATTAACGGACAACCGGTAAACTTTTTGGTCGATACAGGAGCTACCTGGATCGCAATGAATGCAAACCATGCAAGAAGCTTAGGTATTAATTTTCGTTACCTTGGGAAACGCGGTATGGTTTCAACTGCAAATGGTGCCGCTCCCATTTATAGGATTACTCTTGATAAAGTTAAGGTGGGAGAAATTGAGTTAAATAATGTAGCAGCGGGTGTGATGGAAGGTGATTCACCTAGCAAGGTATTATTAGGCAATTCTTTTTTAAACCGGGTTGAAATGCAGCGCCAGGGACAGGTGATGTTGCTTAAACAAAAGTTTTAAAATTATTTTTAGTGTAAAAATAAAAAAGGCAGTTACAAAGATTAACTGCCTTTTTTATTATAAATATAGATTTAATCTTTAGATTTATCTTTTTCAATCAATGCATATGCCGAGTGGTTGTGAATGGATTCAAAATTCTCTGACTCAGTAATATATGAAGTAATACGATCATCAGCATTTAATCGTGCGGCAACATCACGCACCATATCTTCTACAAACTTGGGATTGTCATAAGCACGTTCAGTGATCGCTTTTTCATCTGGTCGTTTTAATAAACCGTAAAGTTCGCAAGAAGCTTCTTGCTCGACTAAATCAATAATTTCTTCAATCCAGACAAAGTCTTTTATTTTAGCTGTGACAGTTACGTGTGAGCGTTGGTTATGTGCGCCATAATCTGAGATTTTTTTAGAGCAAGGACAAAGACTGGTGACTGGCACTAATACTTTTAACGTCATTTGGTTATCACCATTTATAATGTCACCAATAAATGTAACGTCATAATCCATTAAACTCATTACACCAGATTCAGGTGCTTTTTTGTTTACGAAATAAGGGAAGTTCATTTCAATATGGCCAGATTCTGCTTCAAGGCGTTCTGTCATTTCTTCCATCATTTCTTTAAAAGACTTAACGGATATTTCACGCTCATGGTTATTTAAAATTTCCACGAAACGAGACATGTGAGTGCCTTTAAAATTATGGGGCAGGTTCACATACATATTAAAATTTGCAATGGTGTGTTGTTCGCCACCGGTACGATCAGCAACACGAACTGGATGACGGATATCCTTAATTCCAACTTTGTTAATAGGAATTTGACGGGTGTCCTGGCTACTTTGCACGTCTTCCATTGTATTAGTTTTGCTCATTATTTATTTCCAACTTGATTTCTTAAAAAGATTAATTTAATTAATCTTCAGTGTAAGTGACACAGGCTCGGTCAGTTTCCCACAAGGTTATGCTGCTAACTTTAACGTCACCGTTATTTAAGTCTTCTGATAACTCTTTATACAAATACGCAGAAATATTTTCTGCAGTGGGATTAATTTTATCGAAAGGTGGAATATCGTTTAGGTTACGATGATCCAGTTTTCCAATCAGTTCCCGTGTCGCATCTTTTATGACTTTAAAATCCATACCCATACCAACACTATCAAGTGTTGTTGCGGTGACTTGTACCTCAACTTTCCAGTTGTGTCCGTGTAAACGGTTACAAACACCTTCATAATCGCGAAGGAGGTGAGCGGCGGCAAAATCCAGAAGGATTTTCATTGTATATCGTGCAGTCATAATACTTGAGTAATCAGGTTGGGAATTTAAGCGAGTGTGACATGTTTTGCAAGTTCTTCTGTATCCAGAAAGTCTTCAATGGCGCGCAGTATACCAGAAGTGGATAATCCTGCATCATCGAGGAGCTCTTCACGGCTTGCATGTTCCATAAATAAATCAGGTAAACCTATGTTAAGAATTCGGTTGTGACACTGTTGTTTGAGTAAGTACTCGTTGATAGCACTGCCAGCGCCACCCATAACCACATTGTCTTCAAGGGTAACTAATACATCATGATCACTGGCAATTTGTAACAGCAGCTCTTCATCCAGCGGTTTAACGAAACGCATATTGGCCAGGGTAGCATTTAGTTTGTCGGCAACTTCCAGGCCTTCGCTGACAACGCTGCCAAAAGCTAAAATTGCCAGGCTCTTTCCGTTACGGCAGATTTCACCTTTACCAACAGGTAAAGCTTCAAGTTCGCTATTAATTTCAATATTTGGCCCGGTACCTCGAGGGTAGCGAACAGCCGCTGGGCTATTGAGCTGAAAGCCGGTAGTTAACATCTGCCGACATTCATTCTCATTGCTAGGTGCCATAATCGTCATATTGGGAATACAGCGCAAATAGCTCATATCAAAACTTCCGGCATGGGTTGCACCATCCGGGCCCACAACACCGGCCCGGTCGATTGCAAATAACACGGGTAAGTTTTGTAACGCGACATCATGAATCAGCTGGTCATAAGCACGCTGTAAAAAAGTCGAATAAATGGCCACCACCGGTTTTAAACCATCACAGGCCATGCCAGCAGCAACCGTTACAGCATGCTGTTCAGCAATACCGACATCAAAATAGCGGCTTGGATATTGTTCAGAAAACTCAACCAGACCTGAGCCTTCGCGCATTGCTGGGGTAATGGCAACCAGCTTGTCATCCGCTTTGGCCATATCGCATAACCAATTACCAAATACTTGAGTATAAGTTTTTGATTTGGCTGAAGATTTTTCAAGTTTTCCTGACTCGGGGCAGAACTTTCCTACCCCGTGGTAGGCGATGGGATTTTCTTCAGCCGGTGTGTAGCCTTTACCTTTTGTGGTGACGATATGTAGAAATTGCGGACCGGGTAATTGGCGCAGGTTACTAAGTGTTTTAACCAGGGTATCCATATCGTGGCCATCAATTGGGCCAATATAGTTAAAGCCTAATTCTTCAAACAGGGTGCCGGGTACCACCATGCCTTTCATGTGTTCTTCAGCCCGGCGTGCCAGCTCCCAGACCGAGGGCATTTTGCCAAGGACTTTTTTACTGCCTTCACGCATGCTCGAATATAATTTACCGGAGAGTAATTTTGCCAGGTAATTTGACATGCCACCGACATTTGGCGAAATCGACATGTCATTGTCATTAAGGATGACCAGTAAATTCGCATCCAGATCACCGGCATGATTTAAGGCTTCAAATGCCATGCCCGCGGTTAATGCTCCATCACCTATAATGGCGGCGACACGGCGGTCACTTTTACTTTGTTTAGCGGCAATGGCCATGCCTAAGGCGGCACTAATGGAAGTACTGGAATGACCTACCCCAAAGGTGTCATACGGGCTTTCTTCACGCCGAGGGAAACCACTCAGCCCATCTTTGGTACGGATTGTGGCCATTTCATCACGACGACCAGTAAGAATCTTGTGTGGGTAGCTTTGGTGCCCCACATCCCATACAAGCCGATCTTCGGGGGTATTGAATATATGGTGTAAAGCGACAGTTAACTCTACTGTGCCCAAGCCCGATGAGAGGTGTCCCCCTGATCGACTCACAGAATGAATAATATAATCACGTAATTCATCCGCGAGTTGAGTGAGCTCATCAATCGACAGCGCCTTCATTTGAGAAGGGGTATCAATTTGTTGCAGTAAACGGTGTCGTGATTGATTCATAATTAGTGTGGATCATGGGCTGCATAGCCCAAACTTGCAAGCAGATTTACATAATATGGGGATAAGTCTGGCCATTAGAGATAAAAGATTTTCGCCACCAAGGGCACAAAGATCACCAAGAAAACCTGAATAGTGATTAAAGAATGATTGAACCACGGGTAACACTGGGATCACGGGGAAAAGATTAAATGTAGGTTTTCCTGTGCTCCCCGTGTCCCCAGTGGTTTATTTATTTAAAATTGTGTTCTTGGTGATCTTAGTGACCTTGGTGGCTTATTTTTAATAATCTCGCTTGACGATATAATCAGCCAACCAACGAAGCGGAGCCGCGTTGTCTCCAAATATGTTTAAGCTTTCATGAGCTTCATTGTGTAACTCGGTTGCCATTTCACGGGCACCATCCAGCCCTAGCAGTGAAGGGTAGGTGGGTTTATTGAGCGCAATATCTGCTCCCTGGGTTTTGCCCAGGGTTTCTGTGTCACTGGTGACATCTAAAATATCATCCTGAATCTGGAAGGCGAGTCCGATGCACTTGGCATAGTGATCGAGTTTTTTAAGCTTTTCATCATCAATTTTTGGCTGGCACAAGGCTCCCATTTTCACACTGGCGCGAATTAATGCGCCTGTTTTATGCACATGCATGTCTTCGAGCTCGGCAATATTTAGTGATTTTCCAACAGATTCCAGGTCGATAGCCTGGCCACCGGCCATACCACGAGAGCCGCTGGCTACTGCGAGGGCATCGAGAATATCCAGCTTTTGTTCGGCCGGAATGGTTTTCGGTAAACCATGTGCAATGGTATGAAAAGCCAGTGACTGTAAGGCATCACCGGCCAGAATAGCTTGTGCCTCGGTAAACGCTTTATGACAGGTTGGTTTGCCTCGGCGTAAATCATCATCGTCCATTGCGGGTAAATCATCATGAATCAATGAGTAGGCATGAATGAATTCCACTGCAGAGGCTGGCGCATCTAAAGCAGCTTCATCGGCTGAGACCGCATGACCTGCAGCATACACTAAAATAGGGCGTATTCGCTTTCCACCATTTAAAACTGAATAACGCATAGCCTTATGCAGTTGTGCAGGGTTTATTTCTTCAGCAGGTAGCCATTTATCAAGACTTTTTTCCGAACGTTGACGCCATTCTTCAATTTTTAGCTCTATATTGTCAGTATTCACAGTAAATTATTCTTTTATTTTAGTAATCTTCGTCATCAAAAGG
Source organism: uncultured Ectothiorhodospiraceae bacterium (assembly GCA_947258695.1). Taxonomy (GTDB): domain Bacteria; phylum Pseudomonadota; class Gammaproteobacteria; order UBA6429; family Thiohalophilaceae; genus JAGLTQ01. The sequence goes on from CAMYJG010000031.1 coordinate 7,531, forward strand.
CACGAGTTCGTCCTTGCCATTCTTTTCGATAAGTTGTTGAATTTTCTGCTCTGTTTCTTGTAATGATTTTTGGCAGTGGCGGGTAAGCGCGATACCACGCTCAAAATCTTTAAGCGAATCTTCCAGTGATTGGCCGCCATCCTCCATGCGCTCAACCAATGATTCAAGTTCTTCCATTGATGCTTCAAAATCCAGGCTTTCAATTTTTTTAGTCGATTTTTTACTGGTTTTTTTCTTGCTCAAAATGCATATCCTGCTATTTTATATTTACTAAAGCGCGGCTAAGTTAGCTTACTCAATGGTAGGCGTCAATTACCAATATTACTCTAATTATTATAAAGTTAATTTAGAATTCATCACTTATGTATTGACAGCTTAGATGTGTTCGGCTATTTTTATCCTACTTTTAGAATTAGTCTAAATGAATGAATTTGTATCACTTCAACAGCTAGGAGAAAAAATCATGGCTTTAAAAGGAAGTAAAACAGAGCAAAACCTCAAAGATGCATTTGCAGGTGAATCTCAAGCAAACCGTCGTTACCTATATTTCGCAGCAAAAGCTGACGTTGAAGGTTATAACGATGTATCTACTGTATTCCGTTCAACTGCAGAAGGTGAAACGGGACACGCACATGGTCACTTAGAATATTTAGAAGAAAGTGGTGATCCAGCAACAGGTTTACCCATTGGTGGAACTGCAGATAATTTAAAAGCAGCGATTGCTGGCGAAACTCATGAGTACACTGACATGTACCCAGGTATGGCTAAAGCAGCTCGTGAAGAAGGTTTTGATGAGATTGCTGACTGGTTTGAAACTTTAGCTAAAGCAGAACGCTCACATGCTAATCGTTTCCAGAAAGCATTAGATGGCCTGGACGCATAATCACGAATGCTGCGAAGCTAGATAGCTGCGTTGAAACCCAACTCAAAATGCTCATGTACTACTGTACACTCCGCTTTTTCATTGGCTTTCGCCTTGCTCTCTAACTTCTCGCTATCCGTGATAGTGAGTATTTAAATACGGGGTCACATGACCCCGTATTTATTTAATTGATACCATAAACACTTAAAAGTTTACCTTTGCGCTCTTTGCGCCTTCGCGTTCTTCGCGTTGAAATCTCTTGATTAATTTTTAAACATTGGGAATAAAATTATGGCACCACGTGAAGGCAGTCTTGAAGCACCTACCCGTCACCCGCTTGATTGGAAAAGTGAAAAATTTTATGACAAAGAAAATTTGCTTGAAGAAATGGAACGAATTTTTGATCTTTGTCATGGTTGCCGTCGTTGTGTCAGTTTATGCAACTCATTTCCTACACTTTTTGACTTAGTCGATGAGTCCGAGACCATGGAAGTCGATGGTGTTAAAAAACAAGATTACTGGAAGGTTGTGGATCATTGTTATCTTTGCGATCTTTGTTATATGACGAAGTGTCCATATATTCCTCCGCATGAATGGAATATTGATTTCCCTCATGTCATGTTACGGGCTAAAGCGGTTCAATTTAAAGAACAGGGCGCTAGCATGCGTAATAAAATGTTATCAGCGACAGATACCGTCGGTTCAATAGCCGGTATTCCTGTGATTGCACAAACGGTTAACACGGTAAATAAAATTAAACCCGTACGTAAAATTATGCAGGCTACTTTAGGTATTTCAGCTGATGCAAAACTACCCAAGTATACGAGCAAGCCGTTTCGTAAACGTTTTAAAGCCAGTGGTATTGCATCTGAAGCAGGTGAACTAACCACGGGTAAAGTCGCATTATTTTCCACCTGTTATGGTAATCGTAATGAACCAGGTATGAATGAAGATCTGGTTGCGGTACTCGAACATAATGGCATACCTGTTGAGTTGACTGAAAAAGAACAGTGTTGCGGTATGCCCAAATTAGAGTTGGGTGACTTAGAAGCCGTAGCGGCTGCAAAAGAAGCAAATATTCCTGTATTAGCCAAGCTTGTTGATGAAGGTTATGACTTGATGGCGGCAGTACCCTCTTGTGCGTTAATGTTTAAGCAAGAACTACCTTTAATGTTTCCAGATGATGCCGATGTCAAAAAAGTACAAGAAGCATTTTATGACCCTTTTGAATACCTGATGTTGCGTCATAAAGAAGGAAAGTTAAATACTAAATTCCCGAATGCCTTGGGTAAGGTTGCCTATCATGTTGCATGCCACCTACGCGTACAAAACATTGGTTTGAAAACACGCGATGTTTTACAACTTATACCTGATACTGACGTTATGCCAATTGAACGCTGTTCCGGCCATGATGGCACCTATGCAGTGAAAAAAGAATTTAATGCAGTAGCAAATAAAATATGTCGCCCAGTCGTCAATAAAGTGAAACAAGCAGAAGCTGAGCATTACACCAGTGACTGTATGATGGCCGGGCATCATATAGAAAATAATTTGGATGATGGTTCGCATGCGAAACACCCAATGACGCTATTACGCATGGCGTATGACATTTAAAAGTAAAGATTAGCCACCAAGGACACAGAGCACACTAAGGAAATACTAAGATTAAACCACAGGGGTAAGGGGGACGCTGGGTAAGTAAAATATTTTTCCCTCCTGCGTCTCGCGCTTAATACCCCTCTTTGAGGTTTGTCAGTATGACATTAATGTATTTTATTGCTCCGGTGGTTATTGATTTTCTTTGTGTGCTCCGTGTCCTTTGTGGCCCAATACTATTAATATAATCAGGTTAGGTAAGATGAAAAAATTTAAACGTGAAGACTTAATGTCTTTAGAAGAGTATGCAACTAAGCGTGCTGAATTCAGGGCAAAAGTTTTAGAACATAAAAAAGCACGTAAAATAGCTTTAGGTGCGCATGCAACATTATATTTCGAAGATGAGTTAACGATTCAGTATCAGATCCAGGAAATGTTGCGGATTGAAAAAGTTTTTGAAGCGGAAGGTATTAATGAAGAGCTAGAAGCCTATAACCCGTTAATTCCGGATGGAAGCAATTGGAAAGCCACCTTTATGCTTGAATATGGTGATCCTGAAGTACGTGCAAAGGAACTCGCTAAACTCGTTGGCGTTGAAGATAAAGTCTGGGTGCAAGTAGATGGTTTTGAACAAGTTTACGCTATTGCAAATGAAGACTTGGAAAGAAGTACCGAAGAAAAAACATCGGCTGTGCATTTTATGCGCTTCGAACTCACCTCAGAGATGGCATCAGCAGTGAAACAGGGTAAAGAGATTTCTATGGGTATTGATTATGAAGGATTTGATCAGTTGCTTAGCCCTATCCCAGAAGCATCTAGAGCATCACTGATGAATGATATTAGCTAATTTGTATTATTTAGCATAAAAAAAGGCGAGTATAAAACTCGCCTTTTTTATTGCATAGCTACTTTGTTTACCAGCGCACACCAACTTGTACAAAACCAGAAACACTATTGTCATTACCAACAGCAGCTAAATCAATTTGCACAGCAACAATATTGAAGCCAAGACCGAGTGAATAGGTTTCTTCAGAGGCACTATTGGCTGTATTAGAACTCATACCTGCGCGGAGTTGCAAAAAGTCTAGTAGATCAATTTCAACACCGGCATTAAGGTATTGTGTTTCTTCACCGCCAACGACAATCGGATCATTTTTTGCTAAGTCATAATCGACTGCAAACGTCACAATATCACCCGTGTAGCCAATACCAACTCGCGTTTGAGGTTCCAGGGAAACTTTTTTATTCCCTGTAGTTGTATATTCTTCACTAAGTGCATTTCGCATCACGGCACCGACTTTCCAGTTTTCAGTTAACTTATATACGCCACCAATATCAATATTGGTGGTTGAACCATGTTCTTTACCGGTGGCAGTTACTGTATCAATAACATCATCTAGCTCACTATTATTCCCAATCAGTACGCTATCGTCATACGAGGTGATATCCTGAGTTTTAGGTGTAATACCAATTGAAAAATCACCAAAATTACGGGCTAATGAAAAACCGAGTTCACTCACCTCTACACCAGTAAAATCGAGAGTTGAATCAAGGTAAGAATTAGGAGGTAATGATGCATCTGGAGTTACCCCAACGTTTGCCTGGACGTAACCATTCCCGCTTACTGCCATTGACCAGGTTTCACCGGCAAAACCGACGGCTAAAAAGCCTGCACCAGAAATAGAAATTTGCTTATTTGCTGAGTTTTGAATAGCGGCTTGAGCGGCGGCGGCATCGTTATTACTGTATGCAGTATCAAATGCTTCTAAATCATCGAGTAATTCATTGTTATCCTGGGCACTAACACCTGCACCAAGTAGTAAAGAGAAGTCTTCTTCTGCACGTTGAGCAGCTAACATGGCAGGGTTATAAAAAGGGGCACTGGAAATTTGAGCGCTGGCGACACCTGTCCCACCCATACCGGCCGAGCGTGCATCATAAATTGTAAACGGGGCTGCTATTGCCGTGCCACCTAAAGTAGCCAGGGCAGATGTTGCGAGAAGTTGTTTAATTTTCATTTGATCGTCCTTTCATTTTTTTCTTTAACATACCACTATCGAAGATAAATGCCAGTAGGGTTTTATAGTATAATAACGAGTCTTGTATCGACCGCTCTTAATGTAAACTTTAGTTATCTATTTGAAAAATAACACTATTGTAATGTGGGTATGATGTCCGTAATATCATAATCCTTACAATTTAGGGAATCTATGAAACTTACTTCATTCTGGCGCCAGTTTAGGCACAATCGAAAAAACAAAAAAAGCAGTTCGGTTGTAGCAACGGGAGCCAGGCAGTCAACACCCAGCATTATTAGTCGAAGTGATCATCCTCTTTCACGTAAAGATATGAGTGAGCATGCTTTAAAGGTGCTGTATCGCCTGAAAAAAGCAAAATACGCAGGATACCTGGTTGGCGGCGGTGTGCGTGATCTGTTGTTAGGGCTACACCCGAAGGATTTTGATGTCGCAACCGATGCCACGCCTGAGCAAGTGAGAAAGTTATTTGGGAACTGTCGCCTGATAGGTCGTCGTTTTCGATTGGCGCATGTGCATTTTGGCAGAAATATTATTGAAGTCGCGACTTTCCGTGCTTCGCATGATCAAACGGGCGGAGAAGGGGTGACAGAAAATGGCATGATTGTCCGAGATAATGTTTATGGCACATTAGAAGATGATGCCTGGCGGCGAGATTTCACCGTCAATGCGCTGTATTACAATATCTATGATTTTTCGATAGTTGATTATACCGGTGGCTTAAAAGATATTGAGAACAAGACCATCAGGATCATTGGCGATGCTCAGGAGCGTCTACAAGAAGATCCGGTCCGAATGTTACGAGCACTTCGTTTCGCTGCAAAATTAAATTTTAATATTGAAGTAATTTTATCAGCCAGTATTAAAGAAAACATTCACTTGCTTGATGGTATTCCCCCGGCAAGATTATTCGAAGAAGTTCTGAAATTATTTTTACATGGCCATGCACTTGCCTCATATGAGTTACTCAAAGAGTACGATTTATTAAAACATTTGTTTGCTCAAACAGCTGAAAATCTGGATCAGTCGGGTGACCGCTTTATAACCCAGGCATTAATTAATACAGACTTACGCATTAAACAAAAAAAACCGATTGCACCTGCTTTTCTTTATGCCGCGCTATTATGGCCTGCGGTTAAAAACCGGGTTGATAAACTTCAGACTGAAGATTTATCGTTATTACAGGCTTACCAGCTGGCCGGGCAAACGGTGCTTGAAAATCAGTTGCTGCAAATTTTAATTCCTAAACGTTTTGGTATCCCGATGCGGGAAATCTGGACAATGCAGGCGAGGTTAGCCGTTCGCAAAGGCAAGCGCCCTTTAAAGTTATTACCGGTTCCACGTTTTCGAGCTTCGTATGATTTTCTTTTATTGCGAGAGCAGTCGGGTGAAACGCAATTAAAAGAATTATGTGAGTGGTGGACGACTATTCAGAAGGTTGATGAGGAAGAACAACTGGGTATGTGTAAAAAGGTTTCTGCTACCAATAGAAAGAAAAGTAAAAAGAAATCCAAACAAAAAAAATCATCTAAAAAGTTTACGGCAAAGAATAAGCAATATCATGACTGAGGTATTTATTGGGCTGGGCAGTAATCTGGATGAGCCGTTAGTACAAATTAAAAAAGCACTTGAACATTTACAGCAACTTGAGTCAGTGAGTTTTATTAAATGTTCAGATTATTATCGTAGCGCACCGATGGGACCGCAAGATCAGCCGGATTATATTAATGCTGTTGTTAAAGTGACGACAGAATTAGCTGCGGAAGATTTACTGGATGCATTGCAGGAAATAGAAAATCAACAAGGGCGTGTGCGTGCTCAACATTGGGGAGCACGAACCCTGGACCTGGACATCTTGCTATTTGGAAATGAAGTTATTAATACAGAACGTTTAACAGTGCCACATTACGGCATTAGCGAGCGGAATTTTGTATTATATCCCTTGTCTGATTTAGTGCCGCCAGATTTTGCTATACCCGGCGCAGGAAAATTATCTGATCTATTGAATGCTTGTCCCAGGAATGGAATTGAACGGTTAACTGAATTATGAGTGGAGTTGAAAATAAACCCGGTTTTATTGTTGTTGAAGGCCCCGTGGGTGTTGGTAAGACCACGCTGGCGAAACGGCTTGCCGAGTCATTTAATACCGATCTATTGCTAGAAGGAGCAGATGAAAACCCGTTTCTGAATGGTTTTTATGAGAATAAAAAAAATGTTGCGTTTCAAACGCAGCTGTTTTTTTTGTTTCAACGCGCTCAACAAATGCAGGATTTACGCCAGGCGGATATGTTTCGTCCGGTACACGTTGCCGATTTTATTATGGAGAAGGATAGGTTATTTGCCGAGCTCACGCTGGATGAAGAAGAGTTTAAGCTCTATCAGCAGGTTTACCAGCACCTGACTATCGATGCTCCTATTCCGGATTTAGTGATTTATTTACAAGCGCCTGTTGATGTGTTGCGAAAGCGTATTGCTCAGCGTGGTCGTGAGTATGAGCGTTCAATGAATAGTGATTATTTGCACAGACTCAATGAAAGTTATGCCCGTTTTTTTCATAATTATAATCAATCTCCCTTGTTAATTGTTAACGCCGAAGAAATAGATCTTGTGAATAATGAAAAAGACTATACTTTATTATTAGAACAAATTATGCGGGTAAAAAGCGGACGGCATTATTTTAATCCTGCCAGCTCTTCATTTTAATTTTTACTTGTTCTTTAATTTGCTTGTTCTTTAAAATGGTTTCTTATGATTACAATTAAAGATTTGCGTGAGCTAAAAAATCGTAATGAAAAAATTACGGTGCTCACAACTTATGATGCCAGCTTTACTCAGCACTTAGAACAGGCCGGTGTCGAAGTGCTACTGGTTGGCGATTCTCTAGGCATGGTAATGCAAGGACATGATTCAACCGTTCCCGTTACTGTTGATGATATGGTTTACCATACAAAAATGGTTTCACGTGTACGTGATCGTGCATTGCTCATTGCAGATTTACCTTATCACTCTTACTTAAATAAAAATGACGCATTAGTTAACGCAAAACATTTAATCGATGACGCTGGTGCTGACATGGTTAAGTTTGAAGGTGGTGGTCAATTAGTTGCTATAGCCGAACATCTTATTAAAAATGGTATTCCTGTTTGTGGCCACCTGGGTCTATTACCGCAATCAGTTGAAGAATTAGGTGGTTATAAAGTTCAGGGACGTGAACAGGATGCAGCTGAAAAAATGGTTGAAGATGCCAGGGCATTGGCCAGTGTTGGGGTTGATATCATCGTCTTGGAGTGCATTCCGCAAGTATTGGCGAAGCGAATTACTGATGAAGTGGACGTTATCACTATCGGTATCGGAGCGGGAGTAGATTGTAGTGGCCAGGTTTTAGTTTTATATGATCTGTTGGGTATAACCCCGGGAAAACGCCCTAAATTCAGTAAAGATTTTTTGTCTGAAATAGGCACCGGTAAGTCTATTGCAGCTGCGATAGAAGCCTATGTGCAAGCGGTTAAAAATGCTGAGTTTCCTGGCCCGGAACATAGTTTTGATTAATTAATCGAACCAGCTTTTAATTTTACAGGGTAGTGTCTTGCAAGTTATATCTGATATTCAACAATCACAGCTGTTGTGCCAGCAATATCACAATAGTGGGGAGTCTATCGCATTTGTTCCGACCATGGGTTGTCTGCATGATGGGCATTTGAGCCTGGTTGAAAAAGCGCAGTCACTTGCTGATCGCGTGGTAGTGAGTATTTTTGTCAACCCGCTGCAGTTTAATGATCCTGATGATTTATCTGCATACCCACGAACGATTGAGAGCGATATCTCCAAACTATCAAGCTTTGATATCGACATGCTTTTTTGCCCTGAAGTGGGGGCTTTTTATCCTGAGGGAGAAAAAGAGGTCGAGAAAATCGATTTAGGAGAAATAACCACTATTTTAGAAGGTGAACAACGTCCTGGGCACTTTGCCGGTGTGGCGACGGTGGTTAAACGATTATTTGACCTGGTACAGCCAGATATTGCGGTTTTTGGTGAGAAGGATTTTCAACAATTAATGGTGATAAAAAAGTTGGTATCCGATTTTTCCCTGGGCATTGAAATTATTGGCATGCCAACTTTTCGTGAGCCGGACGGCTTAGCCATGAGTTCACGTAATATTCGTTTAAGTGAAGAGCAACGTCAGGCAGCAACGGAAATATATCGACAGTTAGAGCGCATAAAAAACGAGCTTCATGCCGGCAACTCAAATTTTCTAGAGTTGGAGCAGGCGGCGAATCAGCGTCTGGCTGAAGCAGGATTTAGTCCTGAGTACGTGGTTATTCGCGATACAAAAACATTGCTTGAACCTCAATCAGCCACTTCAGAATTGGTTGTTCTTGCAGCCGCCAGCTTGGGTGAGATACGCCTGATTGATAATATTTTGCTATGAAAACAGGAATTTAGGCTCGTAACAGGGTGAATCCTCTGGCCGTAGCATGTTAAAATAACGCGGATTTCAATAGTTAATATTTAAAGAGTCAGTTTTTTGTTATGAATACCATAATGCTTAAAGGAAAATTGCACCGAGTGACGGTGACACATTCGGAGCTTGAATACGAAGGCTCATGTGCAATTGACGCGCACCTGCTCGAAACAGCGGGCATTCGTGAATATGAGCAAATTGAGATCTACAATGTAACAAACGGCGAACGCTTTACAACCTATGCCATTCTTGCCGAAGAGAACTCCGGGGTGATTTCAGTCAATGGCGCAGCAGCACATAAGGCGAATCCCGGAGATATTATTATCATTGCGGCTTATGTCGGGCTGAATCAACAAGAACTAGTGAGTTTTAAGCCAAAATTAGTCTATGTTGATGAAAAAAACCAGATTACCCATACTCGCCATACTATTCCCGTACAAGTGGCTTAAAAGCTTACTTTTCAGACATAATTGTGTAAAAATGGCATTGTATATACATAGTTTTATGTATTTATAATGTAATTTTCTTCTCCCCCATAGGAAATTATTATTTTTTTAAGGTTTTTCACTCCAAAGTGTGAAGAAATCTAAATATTTGCCGAAATATTGCTGTATATCTTAAAGATATACTGGCTAGAATAGTATTTTGAGCTGATGCTTTGGAATAGTTTTATCGCGGGAGATATCAATGGCTCAGGGCCAAAAACAGTCACTACATAGTACATCAGGGAAAGAACGCCGTGCTTATCCGCGTTACCCTATTAAATTAAAAAGCCAGCTCATTCATTCAGGCAGTGGAACCCATGCATCCATTATCAAGGACTATTGCATAGGTGGCATGTATATTGAGTTGGTCGACCCGTCTTTACTAGGTGAGCAAGCTTCAACCTTTAACCCAAAAATTACAGATGTTATCAATGTTGTTACTAACATCGAACTTGATGGCGTCAGTAAGCAACTCAGTTTTAACACCAAGGTGATGCGAGTTGAGCAAGATTACATCGGTGTTTCTTTTGTTAACCCTGATCTGTCGGCGGTGCAAACCTTACACAAATACGCAGCAACGATTCGTAAAAATGGCGAGCAAGAAGAAGAGGACTTTGGTACTACGCAGACAGTTTTCAATGGAAAATCTGCAGCCCAGGTACTAAAAGAAGCACATGAACTTGTTGCTAAAGAATTAAAGCCTTTAATGGAAAAGTTCCATAATAGTATTTCAGATCATTTCTTTGAGGCAGCAAAAGAAACCTTTGATTTAGCAAAACAAAATGCATTATTTGAGTCGTTAGGGGTTTTAGAAAAAGACAAAAATAAAATAACCAGTGCATTCTTGCAATCTTATGAGAACAAAATCAAAGAGTACTCACCAAATAAGGTTTTGCATGAAGAAGAAGCCGAAGCAGATAAAGAAGTTTCATTAGAATCTTTATCACTTATTGAAGAAGATGAGCTGGATAACTGGTTATCTATCTCCAGCATTATTACTAATGTTGATGCAGATCATCGAGATGAATTAAGTAAAATTGAACGTCGTGCCAGCGCTTTATACCAGGCCAAAATAAATAAGAAAAATAATCCGTTTGGTCCTGCCTTATTTGCCCAGTCGTTCCAGGAATCATTGGATGATATTGAAATTAAGCACGCAGTGAAGCTGGTATGCTATACCGCGTTCCGTGATGTTTATTTAGCGATCGCAGAAAAGCTTTATAAAAGCATTAATGACTTTTTTATTAAAAATGATGTGTTACCAAAATTAAAATTTAAGGTTGCATCGTCAGGTACGGGATCTTCTGCTGCTGCAGGTCAGGAGCAGGAACAAGAATTTGAAGAAGATGTGCCCGACGATGAAAATCTTTATGACAATGCAGGACAACCTGTTTCGCCTGCTCCTGGCATGCCAGGGGGAACTGGTGGGCATCGAACTTCTGCTCAAACTATTTCTCCTGCAAACCGGGGAGCAGCACCGACGAATGTACCCGGTAGTTCGCCAGCCCAGGGCCGTGAATTTGTAAACTCTATGCACCAACAATCAGCTGCTGCTCCTACTGGTTCAGCCACTGGATCACAGGGATTGTTAGATGTCTTCAGTGACATACGGGGATTACAACAAAACCTTGATCAGGTGCATGCAGGTGTACCAAGTGATCAAATAACATCAGCACCTGCTGCCCCAACATTACCTGGTGGTGGTGTCGCACAACATTTCAGTCCATCAGATTTACTTGATGCTTTATCCAGT
>CAMYJG010000031.1:18755-46551 GCA_947258695.1 uncultured Ectothiorhodospiraceae bacterium
ATCTGATTCTGAACAGACTGATTTTAAAGAAAAAATACAAGATATCCTGTCAACAAAAGATGGTGCTGAAAACAAAGTTATTAGTGCTCGCGAAGGACAGGTTATCGATGTTGCCAGTAATGTATTTAGTTCATTAATGAGTGATTTCCAGGTAGCTAAAAGTGTCCGACCCTGGATAAAGCAACTTGAAGTGCCTGTGCTTAAAATGGCCATTATGGACACCAATGTTTTCACTGATACATCACATGTGGTTCGTAAAGTCATTAACAAAATCTCTGAACTGGAAGTACTTGCTGATTCAGAAGATGATGATGAGCAGCAAGCTGTAAAACGTGCGTTTGACTGGTTAGTTAAAGTTATCAATGAAGATTTTGACGGTACCCCAAAAGTCTTTGAGCGTATTGCTCAACAACTCGATATATTAATTAAAATTCAGGACCAGGCTTTTGATAAGAATTTAAAAATTGTTGTTGATGAATTCTTAAAAGAAGATGCCACTACAGAAAGCGAGGAGCCTGAAGAAGAACCAGAACTTGATATGGAAGACGAGTGGGCTCGTCGAGTTAGTCGTTTAGAAGAAGGTGACTGGGTTTTATTTGATGCTTTTTCTGAAAAGCCAACCCGCTTAAAAGTTGGTTGGATTGCCAGGCATAAAGGGAAGTTTGTCTTTGTTAATGTACTGGGTAAGAAAGAAAAAGTATTAAAGTCTGAAGAATTGATCGAGTTGTTTAAAGAAGGTGAAACACTTGCATTAGATGGTGCAGAAGAGCCGGCAATGGATCGTGCACAGTACTCGATGCTGCAAAAATTACATAAACAATTACTTCATCAATCTTCGCATGACCAATTAACCGGTCTTATTAATCGTCGCGAATTTGAATATTGCCTGGAAAAAGCGATTGATGATGCAAAAATCTCTAACGGTAAGCATGCGCTTTGTTATATCGATTTGGATAAATTTAATGTTATTAACAACAGTTGTGGTTATGAGGGTGGTGACGCCTTAATCAAAGAAATTTCTGAGATCCTGAAAAAACACATGACTGAAAACAGTGTTTTATCCCGCTTTAGTGGTGATGAGTTCTGCATATTATTATGTGGTAAAGGTATGGATGACGCATTAGAAATTGTTGAAATGATATTAGCTGAGCTGGATGAATACCGTTTTGTGTGGGAAGACAAACGATTATCTGTCGCGATGAGTATCGGTTTGATTGTAGTGAAAGGGCACGGACAAAGTGTCGCTAAACTATTACAGGATGCAGAAGCCAGTTGTGGTGTGGCAAAAGAAATTGGTGGTCATCGGGTTCAGGTTTACCATGAAGGTCATGCAAGGTTAAATCGACGCAATGCTGAAGTTCAATGGGCCTCGCAAATTGATAAAGCATTGGATAGTGATTCGTTACACTTACGCTGCCAGCGGATTATGCCGCTAGCCACGGATGATAGTTATCATGACCATTATGAAATACTGCTCGGTATGACAGATGAGTTAGGCGAGCAAAGTTCTTTGCAGGAATTCATTAATGCCGCGGAAAACTATAAACGTATGGCAGATATTGATCGCTGGGTCATTAGTAAATCATTCAAATGGATTGCCGATCACAGAACCAAACTGGATCATGTGAGTAGTTTCTCTATTAACCTGTCCGGACACTCACTGAATGATCTTGGATTAATGGAATTTGTAATGAAGCAAATGCGTCTTACTAACGTGCCTATTGGTAAGATTTGTTTTGAAATTACAGAAACATTGGGTATTGCTAACCTTTCAGATGCTTCAGACTTTATTAAGCGCTTTAAAACAACCGGTTGTAAATTCTCGTTGGATGATTTTGGTAGTGGTATGTCTTCATACGGTTACCTGAAAAGCTTACCCGTTGACTATCTAAAAATTGATGGCGTGTTTGTAAAAGAAATGGCTGCCAATCCAAATGACTACGCGGTAGTAAAATCTATTAGTGAAATTGGTCATTTCATGGGTAAGAAAATCATTGCTGAATACGTTCAGGATGATGAAACTATCCAGTTGTTACAGGATCTTGGCGTAGATTATGCGCAGGGGTATGGTATAGAAAAGCCTCGTGTCCTCGATGACATCCTCCTCTAAAAGCTATCTGGTTCACAATGACGGCGTTATAAATATTTTTCAGAAAACTCACTTATTATATATAAGCTTCGTTCTCTGAAAAATATTTATGCCTTGTCCTTGTAAACCAGCTAACTTTTATCATAATTTCATGTATTTATTAAAAGCAATCTGAGATTCAAGAACAAGGCGCAAATAAAAAAGAGAAAACGTAGCTTATACTTAATAAGTGAGTTTTCTCTTTTTTATTTGGCGTAGTGCCCCTCTTTATTTTAAATAGAGAGGGTGAACGCAGTAATTGCGTCTGAGATTGCTTTAAAGTTAGCTGGGAGCATCTAAAAGGCTAACTGAGATTCAAGAGCAAGGCAAAAATTTACGAAAAAGCGGAATTTATATGTAATAAATGAGCATTTTGAGTAGATTTTTAACGCAGCTATTGTATTTCAGATAGTATTTTAGCCGGTGTTACGCATACCGGCTGCGATCGCACTAATCGTTCTTAATAATGGATGCAACCACTTCCCGCGTTCATCATCATTTAATGATTCATCACGGTACTTTTTAATTAACGATAACTGTATTTGATTTAATGGATCAAGATACGGGTTGCGGCGAGTTAAGGATAGAGCCAGGTGTGGTGTTTCTTCCAGTAGGCCGTTGATTTTTGCAATACTCAAAACATTATCTGTTGTTCGTGAGTATTCATTAGATATGATTTTATATACGTTCTTGGCAGTATCCTGGTTTTCACAAAGTGACATATAATATTTAGCAATTTGCATTTCGCCTTTAAATAAAGCCATTTGTGAGTTACTAAGTAAAGCTCGGAAAAATGGCCAGTCTTTATACATTTTTTGTAGCGTATCTAAATTATTTTCATCGTTACTTAACCACTTTTCTAAAGCAGTGCCGATACCAAACCAGGCTGGCATTGTATGACGTGATTGCGCCCAGCCAAAGACCCAGGCGATAGCGCGAACAGAACTTTTAGAGCGATCTGCTTTTTTACGATGAGATGGACGCGAACCAATATTCATTTGCCCAATTTCGTATACCGGGGTTGCTTCATAAAAATAATCCAGGAAGCCTTCGGTATTATCGGTTAATTGGCGGTATTGATTTTCACCTTCAGCAGCCAGTTCCGCAATAATTTTTAGGTACTCTGGATTATCAGGCTTAGGTTCTTTAATTAAGTTAGTGCTGGCTTTTAATAAACCCGTCAGTCCCATGGTTAACTCATAAACCGCCGTTTGCTGATTACTGTATTTATATGAAAGCACTTCACCTTGCTCGGTAAACTTGATTTCACCATGCACAGTACCTGTTGGTTGTGACAGGATGGCATCATGCGTTGGTCCACCACCACGGCCAACCGTGCCGCCACGACCATGGAACATACGTAAACGTACGCCGCGTGAACGGGTTAATTCGGTTATTTGTTGTTGTGCCTGGTAGAGCGTCCAGACTGACGCCAATATGCCACCATCTTTACAAGAATCAGAATAACCTAGCATGACTTCTTGTAAGTTGCCTGATGACTTTAATAACGCGTTATAGGTTACGTTATCAAATAACTGACTCATAACCGGTTGAATGTGGGTTAAGTCTTCAACGGTTTCAAATAAAGGTGAAACACGAACATGACAGAACCACTGGTTATCTTTCTTGCCAGCAAGCCCGGTTAACCAGGCAAGGAACATGACTTCCATGACGTGGCTGGCAGCATGTGTCATTGAAATAACATAGGTGCCAAATGCGTTAGGACTAATCTCTTCGCGCATTTTTACCATTACTTCAAAAACAGCGACTGTTTCAGCCGACATATCACTTAGCTTGCTTTTATCAATATTGCTGGGTGAGCCATTTATGTAGTTAGCTAATGTCTCCAGACGTGCTGCTTCATCTAATGATGAATAATCAGTGCCGTCAATTTGCGCAAGTATTTCTGTAACGGTTTGGCTATGAATGGTTGATTCCTGACGGATATCGAGATTTGAGAGATAGAAGCCAAATGTTTCTACCTGGCGAATGAGATCTTGTAATTCACCCCTGGCAGAATTTGCATCGCCATGACTAATTAAAGAATCACGAATTAAGTACAAATCATCTAGCATGCCTTGTTCATTGGCATAACCACATTTTAAGCTGCTGACTTCTATATCATTCAGGCGTGCTTCAACTGCACTCAGGTTGCATTTAACGCGATGCAGCATAATGAACAGTTTACGACGATAAGGTTCTTGCTTATAACGGTAATAATTTTCAGCAAAAGGTTCAGTCACTTCCTTTTCATCTTTTTCCAGCTTGGCCAGGAATTCGTCAGTCGGTTGGCAAAACAAGCTTGATTGCGTCAATATTTTGCTAAGCAATTTAATTTGTTTAAGGTATTCATTAAGAACTTCCCGAGATTGCATACGTAAAGCATGTACAGTGGTTTCGGGTTTTACGAAGGGGTTACCATCCCGGTCACCACCTATCCATGAACCAAACTTGAATACGCTGGGAACCGTAATACCTGAGTCTTTGCCGTAAGTACGGCCAATTGCTTTTTCAAGATTACGATACGTTCTGGGAACAGATTTAAATAAGCTCTCGCGATAAAAGTACAAACCATTTTTAACTTCATCAGTTACCTGGGGCTTTTGTACGCGTACTTCATTTGTCTTGTATAAAATCTGGATGTGTTGCTCCAGATCTTCAATAATATTTTCTTTTTGAATTTTACTTAAGCGTGATTCATTTAGTTGATCACTGATGACATAGATACGACGGATAGCTTCCATCACGGTACGACGTTTGGACTCAGTCGGGTGCGCCGTGAAAACAGGAATATAGGCCGTTTGATTCAATAATTCCTGAACTTGTTCAGCGCTGACATCGTTTTTCTGTAAATCATTAAATGCATTATAAAAAGACCCATTCCATGTAAACCCTTTAGGTCCTACTTCACGGCGGCGTTGCTTGTGGGAGAACTCTTCTTCGGCGATATTTACCAGGCTGAAATAAATACTGAATGCACGAACCACATGTTCCGTTGACTCTGGATCAAGTGAAGCAACCAGTTTATCTAAGCGGCGGCGTTTAGCGGAGTCATTTTTGTCCCGCAGGCTGATATGCCCTTTACGCAATTTTTCAACAGCATTGAAAACATCTTTACCCGCATGCTCGAGTAACACTTTACCTAAAATATTACCGAAAAGCTTAACCCGGGAACGGAGTTGCTTATCATGAGTGGTGGACATAATTTTAGTCACTGGAGAATCGATAGTTTTTGCTTTAGCTGTCATTATTTATAAACTTACTGTTCTAAAAGGCCGCACATTATACCGTCACTTTGCCAGAAACACCCCACTTGACATGCTAAAAGGGCTCTGAAAAATGGCGAGCTGGTGAAATTTTGTTCATTTTGCCGGCAGATCGGCTATATCTCGCGAGATATTTCCCCATTACTCATGAAATATTGCATAATTTGCCCACCAATTTTATAAGAAAAAAATGACATAATTATGGAAAATTTGACTCAATTACCTGCCTGGCAAGCGCTGAAAAAGCATAAAAAAGCAACTGAAAATGTTCTGATGCGTGATTTATTCGCGCAAGATCCGAATCGTTTCGCCGATTTTCACTTACGTTTTAATGATATTTTATTAGATTACTCTAAGAACCGCATTACTAAAGAAACCATGTCTTTGCTGATGGATTTGGCAAAACAAAGCGGTCTCAAAGACTGGACTGAACGCATGTTTGCCGGTGAAAAAATTAATCACACAGAAGACAGGGCGGTGCTACATACAGCATTACGCAACCGGGGTGATGAACCGGTTTATGTTGATGGCCAGGATGTGATGCCTGAAGTTCGTTCTGAGCTGGAAAAAATGCGTGCCTATTCGGATGCGATTCGCTCCAGTCGCTGGCTGGGATATAGCGGTAAACCAATTATCGATATTGTGAATATTGGAGTAGGTGGCTCTGACCTGGGACCTGTCATGGTTAATGAAGCATTACGTCCGTACGGTAAAGCAGGCTTACGGGTACATTTTGTCTCGAATGTTGATTCAAGCCATATTTGTGACACCTTAAAAGAACTTGATCCACAAAGAACCTTGTTTATTGTCTCCTCTAAAAGTTTTACTACACAAGATACCCTGATGAATGCGCACACCGCACGAGACTGGTTAATGGAAAGTGCACGTGATGAATCGGCTGTATCGAAACACTTTATTGCGGTTGCTGCTAATGTCGAGGCAGCAACAGAATTTGGTATTGAAGAGGACAACATCTTTAAGATGTGGGACTGGGTAGGCGGGCGTTATTCACTCTGGTCATCTATCGGGTTATCGATTGCAATTTATATCGGAATGGACAGGTTTGAATCGTTATTGCAAGGTGCTTATGAAATGGATTTACATTTCCGCAATACCGCACTAGAAAAAAATCTTCCTGTTATCCTCGCTTTGCTCGGTATCTGGTATACCGATTTTTATCATGCCGAGTCACATGTGCTATTGCCGTATGATCAACATTTACATCGTTTCCCTGCTTATTTTCAACAAGGGGATATGGAAAGTAATGGCAAAAGCGTCACCCGCGATGGAAGCATCGTTGATTATGAAACCGGACCTATTATCTGGGGTGAGCTCGGTATTACCGGGCAACATGCCTTTTATCAAAACCTGCACCAGGGCTCTCACCTCGTACCGGCTGACTTTATTGTGCCGACCGATAGTATGAATCCGGTTGGTGATCATCAACTTGTTTTATTGGCTAACTTTTTTGCTCAAACACGAACATTAATGACCGGCAAAAATGAAGACGAAGCAAAACAGGAATTGATAAAAGAAGGTTGCTCGGAAGACGAGATTGAGCGGTTATACCCGTCAAGATTAATGCCAGGCAATAAACCATCGAATACATTATTGCTTAAAGCATTAACACCTAAGTCGTTGGGTTCATTGATCGCGCTTTATGAACATAAAATATTTACCCAGGGCATTATCTGGCAGATCAATTCTTTTGACCAACCTGCCGTTGAACTTGGTAAAAAAGTCGCCTCAAGTATTTATAATGATTTAAGACAACATAAAGTTGTTGAAGAATATGATAGCTCAACCAATGGTTTAGTGAACTACTTCCTGGATAATGACAAGGACTAGTTGATAGCATTATAACCCCATTTAATTTCTTTTTAAGCTAAAAAAAGTATTTAGGTTTTTATTATAGAAATATCAACTAGACTTGTTTTAAGGAGTAACTTTCTTTTTAACAAAAAGTTAACATTTTTTGGAGGATATTCTTGCATATGATTTTGAAGCGTTAGATAAATATATGAAAGATCTAAGTCTGGAAAAAGATATTGTATATAGTGTTATAGAATCTAATGATGGAAAAAATATAACATCATATCTGCATTATGAGGATCCATTAATTCAAAAAGCTGTAGCTAGTTCTGGTAACAGAGAATTATTAAAAGTAATCAAACATATAAACAGGGAGTTTAATGTTCATCCTCTTGAGTTTTCAATTAGATTTAATAATCAGGTTTATGGGAAACTATTAATTGGTTTGAATAAAACGCGCATATATAAGCGTGGACAGAATAATTTATATGCTTTTATTATATATGCTGTAGGGATTGGTTTTTTATTAAGTATCACGATATACCTGGTTTTTACACTACAGGTAGTAAGGCCGCTAAAGAGATTATTGTTTGGTTTTAAAAAGGTAGGGGAAGGTGATATTGAATATAAAGTTCCTGTTTATTCAGAAAATGAATTTAGTGTATTAACGAATTCATTTAATGAAATGGTGCTTAGTTTAAAACAGTATATTGAGCAGACCATTAAGTTAAAAGAAGAAGCAGAAGAGGCAAATAGCGCCAAGACAGATTTTCTTTCTCGAATGAGTCATGAATTACGTACACCATTGAATGCTATTTTGGGATATGGGCAACTGTTAGAAGTTGAAAATTTAACCAATGAGCAAAAAGATAGCGTTGAACAAATTCTTTTTGGGGGAAGACACTTATTAAGCCTGGTTGAAGATATTCTTGATATCACAAAAATCAGAGAAGATATGCTTAAATTTGCACCTGAACCAGTAAATATATTTGAAATTGTTGAAGAATGTTGGCTGCTTTCAGCACATCAGGCTAAAGAGAAAAATATTAAATTTAATATTCTAAATTCTGATGATGCGCGAGAGTATAATATATTGGCCGATCCCCAACGCATTAAACAGGTAATAAATTTGATTGGTAATGCAATAAAATATAATTGTGAAAATGGAAAAGTAAATGTTTCATTTAAACCACTAGATAATGATTTACTTCGGACATCTGTCACAAACAACGGACCCGGGATACCAGAAAATAGAATTGAAGATATCTTTTCTCCATTTGAACGACTAAATGCAAAAAATACATCAGTAGATGGTTTAGGGCTTGGATTAACTTTAACAAAAATGTTAGTGGAAAAAATGGGGGGAGATATTGGGGTATCAAGTAAATTAAATGATGAAACTACCTTTTATGTTGATATGCCGTCAACGTCCGCATCTTTAGTAACTTCTACAAATCCTGAGTCGAATGTAGAAAAAATTATTAGTAGTAATAACCTACAATATAATATTTTATATATTGAAGATAATTTACAGAACTTTAATTTAATTAAGCGTGTTTTAGCTAAAAATATAAACATTAATCTATCTCACGCTGATACTGGATTAAAAGGTATTGAACAAGCGGAGAATGATAAGCCTGATTTAATTCTGCTGGATATGCGATTGCCTGATATTGATGGGGCTGATGTTTTTTCGCAAATAAAGCTAAAACAAGATTTACAAGATATACCAGTGATAGTATTAAGTGCTAATGCAAGTGATGACAATATCAAAGAAATGTTGGCTATGGGTGTTTATGATTATTTAACAAAACCAATTAATGTTTCTGTTTTTAATAGTATTGTCAATGAGTTGATACGGATAAAAGAAAGCCATAAAGCTTTATCGCAAGCATGAAGCAAACAAAAGAATGGTAGCGGTGGACGGACTCGAACCGTCACGCCCGAAGGCAAGGGATTTTGAATCCCTCGTGTATACCAATTTCACCACACCGCCATTTTATTAATTTCGCAACCAGTGAGGTGCGAAAGACAGGCTATTATAGGGCACATATAGACTCTATCCAAGCCCTGAAGTAAATCAAATTAATATTAGATGACATTTTCAGCTGGTATTTCTATAACTGTGCAAATAAAATGCACAGCTTTAAAAAACAGTTAGCTCTTGGGCATATTTATGCGTCGTACAGATTTTAGTTTTGACTTACCCGAAGAACTCATTGCGCAAACGCCTGTAGCAGAGCGTACCGCCAGCCGCTTGTTAGTCCTGGACGGTGTAAGCGGGAACTATGAAGATAAATATTTTTCCCAGTTACCCGATTTATTGCAGCCAGGTGACGTGCTGGTTTTTAATAATACCGAGGTCATTCCAGCCAGGTTACATGGCCAAAAATTAACAGGTGGGAAAGTTGAAGTTCTGGTAGAACGAATCGTCAACGAAACAACTGTGCTGGCACATGTTCGCGCAAGTAAATCACCAAAGCCTGGATCAGAGTTACATTTTGAACAGGAAATTTCTGCTGAAGTTACTGGCAGGGAAGGTGATTTGTTTGTCGTAAAATTCAAGCTCAGAATACCTGAGCATGATTCAGTTCTTGCAATACTTAACGCGATTGGTCATATGCCATTGCCACCTTATATACAGCGTGATGACGAGTCTTTCGACCAGGAGCGCTATCAAACGGTTTATGCAAAAACACCCGGCGCGGTTGCTGCGCCTACAGCAGGTCTGCATTTTGATGAAAAGCTTTTACAACAGTTAACGGATAAAGGCATTGAACAGGTTCATGTTACCTTGCATGTGGGCGCAGGCACCTTTCAACCGGTCAGGGTGGATGATTTAAAAGATCACCATATGCATGAAGAATGGATTGAGTTAACTGAAGACAGCTGTAATAAAATAAATGCGGCAAGACAACAGGGCAGGCGTATTATTGCAGTGGGAACAACCAGTGTGCGATGCCTGGAATCCGCCGCTTTATTTTCTGACATGACGGGTAAATCCGGTGAGCAATTAAAACCGTATACTGGTGAAACAGATATCTTCATTACGCCGGGTTATGAATTTAAAGTAATCGATGCACTGATTACCAATTTCCATTTATCCGAGTCTACTTTATTAATGTTAGTGTCAGCGTTTGCGGGTTATGAGAATATAAAAAATGCCTATCAACATGCAATAAAAGAAAAGTATCGTTTTTTTAGTTATGGTGATGCGATGTTTTTAACTAAAAAAACGACAGCCGAGTGAAAATAGAATATGAAATTTGAGTTAGATAAAACAGAGGGTTTTGCTCGCCGTGGTCGACTGATATTTGATCGGGGTACAGTAGAAACCCCGGCGTTTATGCCGGTGGGTACCTATGGCACGGTTAAAGCTATGACACCTGAGGAATTACAGGATTCGGGTGCACAAATTGTTTTAGGCAATACGTTTCACTTAATGCTCAGGCCCGGCACCGGGATTATAAAAAAGCATGGTGACTTGCATAACTTTATGCATTGGCAAGGCCCGATATTAACGGATTCAGGTGGCTTCCAGGTCTGGAGTTTAGGTAAGCTCAGAAAAATTACCGAGCAAGGTGTTAAATTTAGTTCCCCGATTGATGGTAGCAAGGTTTTTATGGGGCCGGAAGAATCCATGCAGGTGCAACGTGATCTTGGTTCTGACATCGTGATGATTTTTGATGAGTGCACACCGTACCCCGCTGAAGAAGAAGAAGTCCGTGAATCGATGGAGCTTTCATTACGTTGGGCAAAGCGTTCCAAGGATGCGCACGGCGACAATCCATCAGCATTATTCGGCATTGTACAGGGTGGCATGTATCCTGAGTTACGTGAAATTTCTTTAAATGGCCTGACAGAAATTGGTTTTGATGGTTATGCCATCGGTGGGCTTTCTGTTGGTGAACCCAAGCAAGAAATGATTAAGGTATTGGACCATTTGAAAACACGCATGCCAGAAAATTATCCTCGTTATCTAATGGGGGTAGGTACACCGGAGGATATTGTGGAAGCTGTTCGGCGCGGTGTTGATATGTTTGATTGCGTGATGCCAACTCGAAATGCGCGAAATGGATTTTTATTTACCAGTAAGGGCATGGTCCGTATTCGCAATGCCCAATACACGGATGACACGGGACCGGTCGACGAAGAATGCGACTGTTATACCTGTAAAAATTATAGTCGTTCCTATTTGCGACATTTAGATAAAACCAAAGAGATTTTAGGTTCACGCCTCAATACCATTCATAATCTCTATTATTATCAGCAAGTTATGGCTGGATTGCGAGATGCAATTGAAAAAGGCGAGCTGGATGAATTCGTTGCAGAATTTTACGCTAAACGCGACCAACCCGTACCTGTTGTGTCATAATGCACCGCTAATAAATTCTGAAATTATATATAAAAAGGTTAAAAAATGAGCTTCTTTATTTCTGACGCTGCAGCCGCCGCTGCTCCAGCACAACAACAAGCCGATCCGATGACATCATTAATTTTCTTCGGCGGTATGATTCTGATTTTTTACTTCATCCTGATTCGTCCTCAATCTAAACGTGCAAAAGAGCATCGTGAATTGGTTGCAGGATTATCTAAAGGTGATGAAGTAGTAACCAATGGTGGAGTACTGGGAAAAATCACGGCTGTTTCTGAACAATATGTAACTTTAGAAGTCGCAGAAAATGTAGAGTTAAAAGTTCAACGACAAGCTGTTGGAACGGTATTACCAAAAGGTTCATTAAAAGCAGCGCAAAAGGATTAATATAATTAACGACCTATTAAATTAGGTCGTTTTATATTTGCAAAAATTTATTCGGTTCAGGTATTCCCTCTATGTTAAATCAGTATTCCTCATGGAAGTATGTGTTACTTCTTATTGTTCTGGCTTTCGGTACGATTTACTCACTGCCAAACATTTACGGTTCAGATCCTGCAATTCAAATTTCAGCTACGCGAAATAACGCGGTCGATAGTGATGTTGAAAGTCAGGTGCTTGAAGTTTTAAAGAAAGCCAATATCAGCCTACGTCGCTCTGTCCTTGATGAGAAAGGATTATTGTTGCGTTTTAATGATGTTGAGCAACAACTTAAAGCAGCGGATGATTTACGCGATGCAATAGGCGATAACTTCACCGTAGCATTAAACCTTGCCCCGGCTACACCGGGCTGGTTAAGAGATATTAATGCGCAACCTATGTACCTGGGTTTAGATTTACGTGGTGGTTTACACTTCCTGATGGAAGTCGATACTGAGCTGGTATTAAGCCAGGCTATGGAAAGTAATGCCAATGATATTCGAGCCGCTTTAAGAAAGAAAAAAATCAGATACTTGTCTGTTCGTGATAATAAAAAACAAGTAACAGTAAAACTTCGCTCAGCAGAGTTACGAGATAAAGCGATGTCTGCCGTTCGTTCAGAACTCAGAGACCTGCAGTTGGATGATTATGAGGAAGCGGGTGCGTTTTATTTTTCTGCTGTGTTAACTAAAACGGCATTGCTTACCTTGAAAAAATCAGCGCTACAGCAAAATGTCACCACGTTACGTAACCGTGTTAATGAGCTGGGTGTGGCTGAACCTATCATCCAACAACAAGGTGATAACCGGATTGTCATTCAGTTACCGGGTATCCAGGACAGTGCACGGGCAAAACGAATTTTAAGTGCAACAGCAACATTAGAATTTCGTTTGGTTGATGTGAATGTTTCACCTCAGGATGCGCTTGAAGGTCGGATTCCGCCAACCGCGAAATTATATCGCGATCGCGAAGGTCAACCTGTGATCTTAAAGAAGCGGATAATTATTGCGGGTGACAACATAACAAATGCGTCCTCTGGTTTTGATAGTGAATCAAATAGTCCCATGGTATCGGTTACTCTTGATGGTGCCGGTGCGCGCATAATGGGTCAAACAACCAAAAAGAACCTGAAAAAACCCATGGCCGTTGTCTTTATCGAACATAAAGAAAGCAGCAAAATTGTTGATGGTAAGCGTCAACGGGTTACTAAAAAAATTGAAGAAGTGATTAATGTTGCCACTATCCAGGGCGTATTTAGTAAGCGCTTTCAAATTACCGGTTTAGATGATGGTAATGAAGCACGTAACCTGGCGTTATTATTACGAGCCGGTGCGTTAGCAGCACCTATACGTATTATCGAGGAGCGAACGATTGGTCCAAGCCTGGGTAAAGATAATATTGATCAGGGTTTAAATTCAGTCATCATTGGTATGGTCTGTGTTTTGTTCTTTATGTTGTTCTGGTATCGCGGTTTTGGTGTGGTAGCCAATGTCGCGCTGGTTGTTAATTTAGTGCTCATTGTTGCCGTGTTATCCATGCTACAGGCAACACTCACCTTGCCAGGTATTGCCGGTATTGTATTAACTGTTGGTATGGCGGTGGATGCGAATGTTTTAATCTTTGAACGCATACGCGAAGAGATAAATATAGGTAATACACCACAAGCGAGTATTCATGCCGGTTATGAAAAAGCCTTATCAACTATTGCTGATGCCAATATCACAACATTAATTGCTGCAGTGGTGCTTTATGTCTTCGGTACCGGACCAATTAAGGGTTTTGCTATTACCTTGTCAATCGGGATTATGACGTCAATGTTTACCGCGATTATGGGAACGCGAGCTATCGTTAACTTATCTGTTGGCGGAAAGAATATTAAAAAGTTATCTATTTAATTTAGGTAGCCTGGGAAAGATATTATGCAAATTTTTAAAAAAACACCGACCTATAATTTTATGGGAAAACGCCAGCTTGCCCTGGTGTTTTCTCTATTGCTAATTATTGCTTCAATTTCTTCTATAGCCATAAAAGGTTTGAATTTTGGTTTGGATTTTACCGGCGGCACTTTAATTGAGGTAGGTTATCAACAAAGTGCAGACCTGAATAAAATTCGAAATCGTTTAACGACCGCAGGTTTTGCTGATGCCGTGGTTCAAAACTTTGGTTCTTCAAAAGATGTACTGGTACGTTTAGCGCCACGCGAGGCTACTTCATCAGAATCTCTGGGAGATAAAATTTTAAAAGCCTTAAAAGAAGATGACGCATCAGTTGAAATGCGCCGTCAGGAGTTTGTAGGGCCACAGGTTGGCGACGAGCTGCGTGATGATGGAGGCCTGGCGATGATTCTCGCATTAGCTTTTATCCTTATCTACGTTATGGCGCGTTTTGAATATCGTTTTGCATTAGGTTCTATCGCGGCATTGATTCATGATGTGGTTATTACCATCGGTATATTTTCCTTTTTTCAGTTTGATTTTGACCTGACTGTTTTAGCTGCTGTATTAGCGGTTATTGGTTACTCACTGAATGACACGATAGTTGTATTTGATCGAATTCGTGAAAACTTTCGACTTATGCGTAAACGCGAACCCTTTGATATTATTAATACATCGTTAAACCAAACACTGTCTCGTACCATGATGACCTCGATTACAACATTAATCGTGGTGTTAGCCATGTTCTTCCTGGGTGGAGAATTGATTCATGGCTTTGCCATTGCTTTAATTATTGGTATTTTGATTGGTACTTACTCTTCTATCTATGTGGCCAGTAGCATGGTGATTACATTAAATATCACCGCCGAAAGTATGATGCCAGTGAAAAAAGAAGGTGAAGATCAGGAAGGGCAATACATAGAATAAATTATTTCTTTATTGAATATTTAAAAGCCGGTTGCTGAAAAGTTAACCGGCTTTTTTATTTGATTCATTGTGTTGTTCTAATTACTGAAATTTTTTAATCTCATCGAGGGGATCGTTGTCATCAATTTTTGGTTTTACAACCCGGCACAGCGTACTGGCAGTACTGTCGCATTTGTCATCAGCATCGATACCATTAATGGTGAGTTCTGCCCAAACAGTAGCAATAACCCATAAAATAGCGCCCAGCGCAAATGTGCCAGCACTAAAACTTTCAAGTTCAGCTGGACCACCGAAAAAAGCATAAATTAAGCTAACCACGCCAGCAATCCAAAACACACCGATTGGTGCAGCGCAACAGCCGGCACAACCATATCGGCAAACGGCGACAGGCGGGGCAATTATAGCGAGAACACGTCTTTTCACTACACACTCCTAAAATACGATTATGGTGCTTAAGGTCTTTGTTTAGAGAGTATCTAAGCAAAATCTAAGGTTATATTGATAACAGCTTTGAGTTTTTAGGTCAATTAACTATATTTCGATAGGGGTATTAACTAAGGTTTAGGCGAGTTTTCTTAGTTCGCGTTGAATCAGGTATGCAACGATGTTTTCACCTGGATCTTGCCTAAGTGGTTTGATTTTATTGATATTTATGACGTCATTTTGAGTTGAGCTGACTCTTGCCGGTGCTTCAATCGAAAGAATTTCAATAATTTCCGGCGTCGACTGATAGCCCATGTAATTTGCGGCATCTTCAAGACCATCGAGCACATCGCGCATCGTGACTTCCAGGCGTTTAATTCCACGTATTGTTGTCTTTTCCGACATTCCCTATTTCCAAGTTCTATCTCGTTACGGATATTAGCGTTCTGCCTGGAAATTCCTGAAGGGCTAGTAATGGAAAGATTATTCGTCATTGCGAGCAAAGCGAAGCAATCTCTAAAATCGTATGATTAATCATGAGATTGCCACGCTACGCTCGGCAACTGCTCCTGCGTTACTCTACCTCCTGCGTCCATGCAGTCGTCGCAATGACAGTAGTTTTTTGTATGTGTTTATGACTTAACGAAAGGCTTAATTCTTTGCAACATACCTTTAAATACTTTTGGGTTGGCAGCAACGATATCACCTGATTTGAGGTAGTCCATGCCGCCACTTAAATCTCCAACCAGTCCACCGGCTTCTTCTACCAGTAGCACACCCGCGGCGATATCCCAGATATTAAGATCCATTTCCCAGAAACCATCTAAACGACCTGCTGCCACAAAAGCCAGATCCAGTGCCGCTGAGCCAGGGCGACGAATACCTGCAGTGCCGGG
This sequence comes from uncultured Ectothiorhodospiraceae bacterium, assembly GCA_947258695.1. Taxonomy (GTDB): domain Bacteria; phylum Pseudomonadota; class Gammaproteobacteria; order UBA6429; family Thiohalophilaceae; genus JAGLTQ01. The sequence goes on from CAMYJG010000031.1 coordinate 34,937, forward strand.
AACCAACGCTTTTAGCATGCCAAGATAATCATCCATTAAGTGCATATGATCATCACGATAGGGTATGCCTGTACCAAGCAGCGCACCTTCCAGGCTTTTTCGTGCCGTAACACGAATACGGCGACCATTTAACTGGGCTCCGTCACCCCGGCTGGCACTAAACAGTTCCTGGGAAAGCGGGTTGTAGACCACGCCATGAGAAATTCGATTTTTATGACGGACTGCAATTGAGACCGCAAATTGAGGAAATCCATAGAGGAAGTTCGTTGTGCCATCGAGTGGATCAATAATCCATTCATAGTCATTACCTTGATGATTACCACTTTCTTCAGCAAGTATGCTGTGGTCAGGGTAGGCTTTGCGAATAACCTCAATAATGGCTTTTTCAGCACCTTTATCAACTTCACTAACAAAATCATTTCGTGATTTTTCAGTAATACTAAGTGATTCAACCCGATCGATATAACGAGATATAAAATCACCACCAGCACGCGCCGCACGCACGGCAATATTTAGCATTGGATGCACAGTATAAATTCCTCTGGATTCTTAAAGAGCTAATATCTGCAAGAGATATTCTATATCGGCGTATTCTACCAGTCATTTAGCCAGCAAGGACACAAAGAACACGAAGAAAGTCAAAAAATGTAACTAACCACTGGGAGCACAGGGAAAAGATATTTTTAACTTTTAGCCCCGTGTACCCCGCGGTTAAAACTTTTGGCATTTTGCTTTTAGTTTTTCTTGGTGTGGCCCAGGCCAGTCTCTCAATCTCCGATTTCACCTTCTTCTTAGTGTCCTTCGTGGCGAATAGATGTCGTTCTTGAGTATAATGCGCTACATGGAACCTGATTTTTCAAATATTCACATCGTCATGGTCGGCACAACTCACCCGGGAAATATTGGTGGGGTGGCACGCGCTATGAAAAATATGGGCTTATCGCGCTTATCGTTGGTTGCCCCCGAAGCGCCTTTTCCTCATGCAAAAGCACGAGCCCGTGCTTCAGGTGCAGTTAATGTGCTCGAAAATACGCAGGTTTTTGCAACACTTGAAGAGGCCATAGCTGATTGCTCGCTGGTTATCGGTGCCAGTGCTCGTATGCGAACCTTGCCCTGGCCGGTTGTGGATCCAAGAGAATGTGCATCCCGAGTAGTCAATATTGGAGAGGGTGCTGAAGTCGCTATTGTGCTTGGACGAGAGAATTCTGGCCTGACCAATGAAGAACTGGAACTTTGTCAGCTCCTCGTCACTATCCCAACTAACCCGGATTTTAGCTCTTTAAATATTGCAGCAGCGGCACAGGTATTGTGTTATGAAATTCGACTTGCCGCTAATTTAGATAAGTTACCAGAGCAAGCGACAGACTCACCGCTTGCAACATCAGCAGAACGTGATGGGATGTTTACTCATTTCGAGCAAGCGTTAACCGAAATTGAATTTTTAAAACCAGATAATCCAGGACAGTTAATGCGTCGCTTACGTCGCCTGTTTACTCGTACTGGCCTGGAGCGATTAGAAGTTAATATACTACGTGGCATAATGAGTGCAGCGCAAAAAGCGAAGTCGGGTTCAGATTAACTCAAAGCTTAGCGTAATCAGCATTGACAGCGCTGTCTAAGAAGACTTTAATAGCCGACCTTAAATTTATGTAAAGACTTACTACGGTAAAGCATATGTTAAAACGATTTCGTGAAGATATAAGTTGCGTTTTTGATCGCGACCCGGCAGCGCGTAATAGTTTTGAAGTCATTACAGCCTATCCCGGTGTGCATGCTTTACTCTGGCATCGTGTGAGTCATTTATTCTGGCGAATTCATCTTAAATGGATCGCAAGAATGCTTTCCCAACTTTCCCGGATTTTTACGGGTATTGAAATTCATCCAGGAGCACAGATTGGCCGTCGATTTTTCATTGATCATGGTATGGGCGTGGTGATTGGTGAAACTGCCGTAATTGGTGATGATGTAACCCTGTATCATGGCGTAACCCTGGGTGGCACAAGCTGGAAGAAAGGTAAACGTCATCCTACTTTAGGCAATAATGTTGTTATTGGTGCCGGTGCTAAAGTGTTGGGTCCAATCGTATTGTCTGATGGTGCACGTGTTGGCTCAAATGCCGTGGTGGTAAAAGATGTACCTGAAAATGCCACGGTTGTTGGCATACCTGGGCATGTGGTGTCAGCAAAAACAAAAGATGCTTCATCTGAAAAACGTGAAGCTTTTGCGAAAAAGATTGGTTTTGATGCTTATGGCACCTCGTCAGGCATGCCTGATCCGGTCGCAAATGCTATCGATATCATGCTTGATCACATCCATGCCATGGACACACAAATGCAAAACATGTGTAAGTCTTTGAAATCATTAGGAACTGAGCTGGATGAAGTTAAGCTGCCTGATTTGGGGGGCTGCGATATTTCGTCAGACCAACCTCTGCCAGAGCATGTCGATTCCGATAATACTGATAAATCATCAGATTAAGAAAATATAACGGAAGGGTTTAAAATACTTGACTAAAATACTTGGTCTTGTTATCTTATCTGTCTTAGTATATCAGATTTTACTTAATTACGCGGGGCAATGCAATGAGACTGACCACTAAAGGACGTTATGCCGTAACTGCGATGCTCGATTTAGCATTGCACTATAAAGATGGGCCAATCACTCTGGCTGATATTTCTCAACGCCAGGGTATTTCCCTGTCTTATCTTGAGCAACTTTTCTCACGTTTACGTAAGAAAGAGTTGGTTGATAGTACTCGTGGTCCAGGCGGTGGTTACCGCTTAAGCCGTGATGCCGATCAAATCGCAGTTGCTGATGTGATTACTGCGGTTGATGAAAAAGTTGAAACGACACGTTGTGGTGGTTTATCTAACTGCCAGGATGATAAGCAATGTTTAACACATGATTTGTGGACAGAGTTGAGCTCACAAATACATGACTTCCTGATGGGAATTAGCCTGGGCAACCTGGTTGAACGTCAGGGTGTTCAAGAAGTCGCAGCACGTCAGCAACAAGCAGAAACTACCTTTGCTGTTTCTGAAGAAGCTGTTGTAAATTCATAAAGATAAATCCTCCACGGCCTAGGCAGCATGGATGTGCTTAGGAATGAAAGAGTAATACAGTAATAAACTAATTTTCAAACAGTGGAATGATGGAATTTAGTTGGAGAAGTTATGAAAACACCGATTTATTTTGATTATTCAGCAACGACACCCGTTGATAAACGTGTTGCAGAAAAAATGTGTGATTGTTTAACCACTGAAGGAAACTTTGGTAACCCGGCATCAAGTTCGCATGAGTTTGGCTGGCAGGCTGAAGCAGCGACGGATAAAGCACGTAAAGATATTGCTGACTTAATTAATGCCAATCCTAAAGAAATTGTATTTACTTCAGGTGCAACTGAATCGAATAACCTGGCGATTAAAGGCGTTGCCCATTTCTATAAGAAAAAAGGCAAACACATCGTAACCTGTAAAACAGAACATAAAGCTGTTTTAGATTCCTGTCGCCAGCTTGAACGTGAAGGTTATGAAATAACTTATTTAGATCCAGAAGATAACGGTTTAATTGATCTGGATAAATTTAAAGCTGCGTTACGTGATGACACTATTCTAGTTTCAATTATGCATGTAAATAATGAAATTGGTGTTATTCAGGATATCAAAAGCATTGGTGAGATTACTCGAGAACGTAAAATTCTTTTTCACGTTGATGCAGCACAAAGTGCCGGTAAAGTGCCGATTGATATGGATGACTTAAAAGTTGATTTAATGTCATTCTCTGCACATAAAATTTACGGGCCAAAAGGTATTGGTGCTTTGTACGTGGGTCGTAAACCACGTGTTCGTCTTGAAGCACAGATGCATGGCGGTGGACATGAGCGTGGTATGCGTTCAGGCACATTAGCAACACATCAAATTGTTGGTATGGGTGAAGCTTTCCGCCTGGCCAAAGAAGAAATGGCCGCTGATAATGAACGTATCCGTATGTTACGTGATCGCCTGTTAAAAGGTCTTGATGGTATAGAAGAAACCTATATTAATGGTGATATGGAACAACGTATTCCACATAACCTGAACATCAGTTTTAATTTTGTCGAAGGTGAATCTTTAATTATGGCGCTTAAGGAACTTGCTGTTTCTTCTGGTTCAGCATGTACCTCTGCAAGCCTGGAACCTTCTTACGTATTACGCGCATTAGGTAGAAATGATGAGTTAGCGCACAGCTCAATCCGTTTTTCATTAGGTCGTTTTACAACCGAAGAAGAAATTGATTTTGCTATTGCAAAAATTAACGACAACATCGGTAAGTTACGCGAACTTTCACCTTTGTGGGAAATGTTTAAAGATGGAATTGATTTAGATTCTATCGAATGGACAGCGCATTAAATAAATTTTAATAGAGAGGTATGCAGTCATGGCATATAGCGAAAAAGTAATTGATCATTATGAAAATCCACGTAACGTCGGTTCAATGGACAAAGACGAAACGAATATTGGAACAGGCATGGTTGGTGCACCGGCTTGCGGTGACGTTATGCGTCTGCAAATCAAGGTTACCGATGGTGGCGTGATAGAAGATGCCAAGTTTAAAACCTATGGTTGCGGTTCAGCGATTGCTTCAAGCTCATTATTAACAGAATGGGTTAAAGGTAAAACCCTGGATGAAGCGGCTGAAATTAAAAATACCGCAATTGCAGAAGAGCTCGAATTACCTCCTGTAAAAATTCATTGTTCTGTTCTTGCGGAAGATGCTATCAAAGCAGCTATCGACGATTACAAAAACAAGAAATAAGCACAGGAAATAACGAGAAGCCAGATTACGGCGTTAATAATCAACTCAAAATGCTCATGTACTTCGTGTACATTCCGCTTTTTCGTTAATTATTGCCTTGTACTCTAACTACTCGTTATCTCTCAAAGATTTGTCTGTATAACAGTAATATTCTTGGATATATAAATGGCTATCACATTAACTGAAACAGCAGCTGAGCGAGTAAAAGCTTTCCTTGATAATCGTGGGAAGGGTATTGGCTTGCGTTTAGGTATTAAAACCAGCGGTTGTTCTGGGATGGCTTATGTTCTTGAGTTTATTGATGAGCTTGATGAAGGTGATGAGGTTTTTGAATCCCAGGGTGTAAAAGTTATTGTTGATGCAAAAAGCTTGCTTTATATCGATGGCACTGAACTGGATTATGGCAAAGAAGGTCTCAATGAAGGTTTTCAATTTAATAATCCAAATGTAAAAGGTGAGTGCGGTTGCGGCGAAAGCTTTACTGTATAATCTAACATAGTTACCTGTCATGGCTCATACGCAAACTTATTTTGAGTTATTTGATTTGCCCGTCTCTTTTGAACTCGAACTCCAGGATTTAAGTCAACGCTACCGTGAATTACAACGTGTGGTTCATCCGGACAAATTTGCTAATGCTTCAGATCGTGAGCGTCGTCTTTCAGTAGAAAAAGCAGCGGTGATTAACGAAGCTTACCAGGTGTTAAAATCTCCTCAGCGTCGAGCAAGATACATGTTGGAACTGCAGTCAGTTTCTTTTGATGATGAAAAAGACACGGCTTTAGATCCGTCTTTCTTGATGGAGCAGATTGAGTTAAGGGAAGCACTGGATGAAGTTTCGCAAAAAGAGGATCCGCTATCTGACTTAAGTAATCTTATGGCAGATATAAAAAATCGTATTTCAGAGATTTTGTCCGAAATAAGTGAAGCCCTGGCAGCAGCTAACCTTAATGAAGAAGATAAAAGCCACCTGAAACAGCTGGTGCATAAAATGCAATTTTTAAATAAGTTGCAAGAAGAAGCTGAATACCAGGAAGAAAACCTGCTGGATGAGATATAATTAGTATTATATTTCTTTATATGTCATTGCGAAGGAACAAAGTGACTGTGGCAATCTTCATCGAAGAACTTTTAGCAAAAAGATTGCCGCGCTTTGCTCGCAATGACAGGTAATTTTTAAAAAGAAACTAAACTTTAAAGATAATGATATGGCACTGTTACAGATAAGCGAACCCGGACAATCGACCAACCCGCATGAACATCGCCTCGCCGCGGGTATTGATCTGGGTACCACTAATTCTTTAGTGGCATCCGTTAAAAGTGGTTTAGCGGAAACTTTACCTGATCAGCAGGGAGAACATTCATTACCCTCGGTTGTGCGCTATACCGGTGATAATATTATTGTTGGTAGCGAGGCTAAATCTGCTGCTGCAGAAGATCCACTTAATACGATTAGCTCTGTTAAACGTTACATGGGACGGGGCCTGGCTGATGTCAATGAACTCGGCGGGCGTCGTCCTTATGAGTTTGTTAATGCTGATTCAGCAGTACCGCGAATCCATACCGTTGCCGGAGATGTCAGTGCAGTAGAGGTCTCTGCTGAAATTTTAAAAACATTAAAAACACGTGCCGAAGCATCGTTAGGTGATGCCTTAACCGGCGTTGTCATTACGGTACCAGCCTATTTTGACGATGCTCAGCGCCAGGCAACAAAAGATGCGGGCAAATTAGCCGGGCTAAACGTTTTACGCTTATTAAATGAACCAACTGCTGCTGCAGTTGCTTATGGTTTGGATAAAGGTGCTGAAGGTGTTATTGCTGTTTATGATTTAGGTGGCGGGACATTTGATATCTCAATCTTACGCCTGAATAAAGGGGTGTTCGAGGTCATGGCAACGGCTGGTAATACCTCACTTGGTGGCGATGATCTTGATTATGCGGTTGCTAAATGGATTATGGATGAAGCGGGTATAGAGGATGATTCCAGTCATCATCAAATGCGCCGTTTAATGCGCACCGCTTGTAATGCAAAAGAAACCTTATCAAAGCAAAATAGTGTTGAGATCAATATAAAACTCGATAATGGCTCAAACTGGAACGGCTCGTTAAGCTTAGAGAAATTTAATGAACTTATATCACCGTTAGTACAGAAAACATTATTACCCTGTCGCCGTGCATTAAGAGATGCCGGCGTTGAAGCAACTGAGGTTCAGGCGGTTGTAATGGTCGGTGGTTCTACCCGGGTACCACTTGTTCGTTCTAAAGTGGAAGAATTTTTTCAACAACAACCGTTAACAGATATTGACCCGGATACCGTTGTTGCAATGGGCGCGGCGATTCAGGCAGATGTACTGGTAGGTAATAAAGCAGAAGATGACTTGTTATTGCTTGATGTTATTCCTTTGTCACTGGGTCTTGAGACAATGGGTGGATTGGTCGAAAAAGTTATCTCCCGCAATACCACGATACCAGTAGCGCGTGCTCAAGACTTTACTACCTTTAAAGATGGCCAGACAGCGATGTCAATTCATGTCTTGCAGGGGGAACGAGAGTTAGTGAGTGATTGTCGCTCGTTGGGTCGCTTTGCTTTGCATGAAATTCCTGCAATGGTTGCCGGTGCAGCAAGAATCAGGGTAACTTTTCAGGTTGATGCAGATGGCTTGTTATCGGTAACTGCTCGCGAAGAAACAACAGGTGTTGAAAGCGGGATTGAAGTCAAACCTTCTTATGGCTTAACCGATACTGAAATTGAAACCATGTTACGTGATTCAATTGAGTATGCAGAAGGCGATGTCGCTGCCCGCATGTTACGGGAACAACAGGTTGAAGCGGAACGGGTGTTAGAAGCACTTGAAGCCGCATTAGATGAAGATGGCGAGCTCTTAAATACCGATGAGCGTCAAGAAATTGATTTAGCTGCAAATCGATTAATTGAACTTAGTAAAGGTAGCGAAGTTCGTGCGATTAAAGAAGGAATTGCAGAGCTGGATAAAGTGGCAACGGAGTTTGTTGCACGACGCATGGATGGCAGTATCAAGAAAGCCTTAGCTGGCCATAATGTAAATGAATTTTAATTATTAAAGAAATAGAAAACTATGACTAAACTAATTTTTCTCCCTCATGAAGAACTATGCCCGGATGGTGCAATGTTTGAAGCTGAACCGGGTACAACAATTTGTGATGCGGCATTAGCTAATGGCATACATATTGAGCATGCATGTGAAAAATCATGCGCCTGTACTACCTGTCATGTTTATGTTCGGGAAGGTTTTGATGAGCTTGAAGAATCCACTGAGCTGGAAGATGACTTGCTTGATAAAGCCTGGGGCTTAGAACCCGATTCTCGGTTAAGTTGCCAGGCCACGGTGGGTGATACCGACCTGGTGATTGAAATCCCAAAATACACTATTAATATGGTTAGTGAACACGGTTAACCTAAATAGCTACATGAAATTACAGCAATTTTTGGTTATATGATTGCTTCGCCTGTTATGGCTTGCTACATTAAGGGGAAACCCGAGAGGTAGGTTGCGATGAGTTGCAGGATTTAACCATGAGTTTAGATTGTGTTTACCCACGATTATTTTTCAATGGACTGTTACTCAGTTTTAGTATTTTACTCTTGTCCTGTGATTCGGATAGCCATATTGCTGAACACGATCTGGATGACCGGGTTGAATCTATCCAGCCAAACACCCACTCACATAGTAAAAATAAGGATATTATTGGCTTCGGTTTCGATTTACGCTCAAGTCCACAAGAAGACGCCAGGCAATACCTGCCTTTTTTAGCCTATTTAGAAAAAGAAACAGGCTATAAATTCAAATTACATTTTACGCCTGAAAGTCAAGACATTGCAGATATCGTTGGTGAAAACCATGTTCAGTTTGCGGCTCTCGGGGCCGTTTCATTTTTAAGGGCAAATGCTAAACATGGCGTTATCCCGGTGGTGAGAGGAGTCAACCCTTATGGAAAAGCCAAATATCAATCGGTTTTTGTTGTCGCCCCAAAAAGTAAGATTAAATCACTGCATGACATTAAAGGTAAAAGACTGGCGTTCGGTTCGCGTTCTTCCACCCAGGGGCATTTAATTCCCCGGATTGTGTTGAGCAAAAATGGAATAAACTTAAAAATGCTCTCTGCGTTTTCTTATACGGGATCTCATCAGAATTGTGCTAACGCGGTAGCCTCTAAAAATTCAGATGTTTGTGCCATGCAAGATACCATGGCCAAAAATATGGCGAAAAAAAATCTGTTAAAAATCATTCACACCTCAGCTTATTATCCATCAAGTGGTATCGTTGCGAATAAAAATGTTCCTACTGAGGTATTAAATAAAGTGAAGCAGGCGTTATTAAACTTCGAACCTCAGGGCAAAGATAAAGAGTATTTGTATCACTGGTATAGAACTGAAATGCCTTTGGGTTTTACTCCAGCTCATATTAGTGATTATTCAGAATTAAAAAAATGGGCTGTTGAGTTTGGTTTTCTTGATTTGAAAGAAATGGCGGGTAAGTAGTTAATGAGCCTCACCAATAAACTGGTAATCTTGGTAGTAAGTATTATTTTGGTTACTCTGTTAGGTGTTTATTTTTTTCAAAGCACTCAAATTCGTCAACACATGCAGCAAAATCAGCTTGAATGGGTTGAAACACTAACGAATACTCTAAGTGAAAGTGTCGCAACTGACACGATCAACGGTAATAAGATCCCTGTTACAGAGTTATTACAACGTATCGTTGAAGACGAGGCAATCGAGTTTGCTTATGTGACCGATATGGATGGCGAGTTATTTGCACATTCATTTTATAAAGGGTTTCCGCGATTTCTGCATAAGCATCTTCACAAGCATGCAGATACGATTGAACATTCTCATCTCGATGCAAAATATATAACAAAACAAGGTGAAATTGTCGAGTTTGATTCCCCGTTAGTGAAAGGCTTAACTGCCCGGATTCATCTAGGGATTAACCAGAATGAAATAAATACATTAATACGTAATGTGCAGCGTGATTTTTTTCTATTTATGTTGTTTATTACGATGCTTGGGGTATTTTTTGCTTTTATTGTTGGCAGAAGAATCAATTCACCTTTAACCGAGTTTTCTCAGAAACTCCTGAGCTATAGCCGGGATAATAGAAATAAATTTCCCAAAATTAATACTTCTGATCCCGTTATTAAAAACCTGGTAAAAGTATTCTCTGATGTTATTAATGAGCGTGATAAAGCAGCTGACTCTAATATCGAGTCTCAACAACGTTTGTTTTTGCATCGCCAGCTAAGCCCGATTGGTATTATCGAGTGGAAAACAGACTTTACATTCGTTGACTTTAATCCTGCCGCAGAAAAAATATTTGGTTTTACTAAAAATGAAGTGCTGGGCCATCATATCACAGATAATATTCTGCCAGAAAGTGCGCGTGAGCATGTTGATAAAGTGTGGCAAGCGTTAATTGCAAATACCGGTGGTAGTCATAGTATTAACGAAAATAAAACCAAGAATGGAGAAATCATAACTTGTGAATGGTACAACACACCGTTAGTAAACGATGAAGGTGAAGTAGTCGGGGTTGCATCATTTGTAGAAGATATTACTGAAAAGAAACACCAGGAAGAATTAATACGTCGTACTCAAAAAATGGATGCATTAGGTAAGTTGACCGGTGGTGTTTCTCATGACTTTAACAATATGTTGGGTGTCATTTTAGGTTATGCAGAACTATTAAAAATGCGGCTGGAAAAAGAGGATGACTTACGTGGTTATGTTGATGAAATCATGCATGCCGGTGAACGCGGTACAAATTTAACCAAGAAATTACTTTCTTTCTCTAAACAAAAAGCCACCGAGGCGATGAGTGTAGACTTGAACCAGGTACTTAAAGATAACCAGGACCTGCTAGAGAAAACCTTAACTGCACGAATCAAACTTATTTATGATTTAGATGTGGCGGCCTGGCCCATTTATGTCGACTCTAATGACCTTGAAGATATGCTGCTTAACTTGAGTATCAATGCCATGCATGCAATGGAGGAAGGTGGCCAGTTAAGCTTACAGACCCGAAATGAATATTTATCGTATCATGATGCCTACCTTCTAGGAATACATGATGGTGAGTATGTTGTGTTTAGTATTACCGATACTGGTTGTGGTATGGATGATGAAACCTTGAGTCACATATTTGAGCCATTTTATTCTACAAAAGGCCAAAAGGGCACGGGCTTAGGGTTAAGCCAGGTATACGGTTTTATTCAACGAAGTGGTGGAGCGATAAAAGCTTACTCAGAAGTGGATCATGGCAGCCAGTTTGTCGTGTACTTTCCCGTTGATAATAACAAATCGCCAGATACTATAGGGCTAAGTGACACTGGTACAGCTTCGCTTAAAGGGACTGAAACCATATTGGTTGTCGATGATGAAGCGCCGTTGCGTTCATTGTTGAAAACGATTTTACAAGAACATGGTTATACCGTATTTCTCGCCGAGAGTGGAAAGCAAGCCTTGAGTGTGCTGGAAGAAAATTCTGTAGATGCCGTAATTTCTGATGTCATTATGCCCGAAATGGATGGTTATCAATTGGCAAATAAAATAGTGACAGATTATCCTGCTATAAAAGTTCAGCTGGTCAGCGGCTTTACTGATGACAGGCATAATGAACATGTTACTGAGGAGCTACATAAGAAATTATTATATAAACCTGTTAATTCGAAGGTTTTATTAAAGCGGCTTCGGGAATTGCTGGATAACGACTAAACAGCTATATTTGTATATTACTGAATTAATATTTAGCACGAGGTTTTAGTATGTCTTTAAAGTGGATAGATAG